>CALATR010000524.1 GCA_937891875.1 uncultured Pseudomonadota bacterium
AGCCCCGCGCGGCCTCGGTCCGGTCTCCCGCCACACCGTTCGCGACCTGCGCCTCGGCCCGCTCCTCCACCCGCAGGGGCAGCCGCAGGCGCATCGTCGTGTTCGGAGCGTGCCGGACGACGTCGAGGCTGCCGCCGTGCCCCTGCGCGATGCGGCGCGAGATGGCGAGTCCGAGCCCCTGCCCCTCGCTCTCGGGCTTGGTCGTGAACCCACGCTTGAACATCTCGTCGAGCACGCCGGGCGGCGGGGTCGTACCGCTGTCGACCACGTCCAGCACCAGATCATCGCCGTCCATGCCCACCTGCAGGCGGATCCACGGCGCGGCCTGGGACCGGGTCGCGCACGCGGCGTTGGTCAGCAGGTTGACGATGACCCGGGTGAGATCGACCCGGTCTCCGTGGACGATCGCGCGGCTGGCCTCGCCGTCGATCTGGACCTGCACGTCGTGATCGAGGGTGTGGTGAACGACCAGGGCGACCGCGTCGTGCACCACCCGCCCCAGCTCGACGTCGCCCAGGGTGGGCTCGGCCGGGCGGATGGACCGCATGCGCTCCACCAGGGCGACCACGTCGTCGAGGGAGTGCTGGGCGATCCGCAGCACGTCCTTGAGCTCGGCGCTGGGCACATCCTCCTCCGACTCGACCCGCTCCTCGATGAAGGACAGCGAGAGCACCGCGGCGGTGAGCGGGTTGCGCAGGTCGTGGCCGAGCTCGGCGGCGCGGCTTCCCAGCTGGGCGAGCTCCCTCGTCCGGGAGAGCTGGTCCAGCTGGTGGGCGATGAGCTCGCGCTGGGCGCGTTCCTGGTCCCGGGCCAGCTGCAGGCGTGCGCCCATGCGGCGGCTGCTGGACCAGGAGATCCGCACCGCCTCGACGACGTTGCCAGCGAACAGGAGCGGCACCATCACGCCGGGGGCAGCCACGGCGAGGATCGCCTCGGATCCGGCGGCGATCGCGGTGATGACGATGCCCAGGGCGAGCAGCCACTCCCCCGGACGCCGGCGCACGACCTCGACGAGCAGCAGGGTCGCGCCGCCGAGGATGGCGACAAGGAAGGCCAGACCGAGGAGATCCGCGGGCCAGGCGTGGCTGTAGTGGTTGCCCGTGGCCTGGATCAGCAGCGAGGCCGGCTCCCGGGGCGTATCGGTGAAGAAGAAGGACATCCCGGTAGAGACGGCGAGGACCAGGTCCACGGCAGGCACGACGGCGAGCAGGAACAGGGTCGTCGCCAGGCGGCGCGGCCAGGGGCTGGTGCCGCCGATGAACTCCTGCACGGCGAGCATCCAGGTCCCGACGGAGAGGAGCGCGCAGACCCACATGCCGCGGAAGAGGTGCACCTTGATCGTCGGGTCCATGGGCACGAAGGACAGGGCGACGAGCAGGGCCTGCAGGGCGCTGAAACCGGAGAACACCAGGTAGCGTCGGACCGCCCGGGACGGCAGCACGCCAGCCGTCAGCGCATGGACCAGCGCCACGCCGCCGAACAGCGCAGAGGTCGCGACGGCCGCGGAATAGACCGCGAGCACCACCGGATCTTCGAGGCCAGGCTGCAAAGGCTCCCTCGGACAAGTACGCAGCATATCGGACCGACCACGCCCCGGTCGTCAGGGGACCAACTCTTGGCACGACCGCCCGGCGCGGCCCGTCGCGGTGATCCCCGCGGGACCCGGCTCCGTACTCCCGGACGTGGAGGCCCCTTGCGCAGCTCTTCCGTCGTCTTCGCCGTCCTGTCCCTCTTCCACGCGTCCTGCGCGGCCGAGGCCGGCTCCGTCGAGCCCGTCGCGGACCCGGTCGTGTTCACGAACGCCCGACTTGCAGGCGGCGCATCGACCGATCTGGGCGTGCGGGGTGGCGTCGTGGTCCCGGTCTCGTCCCTGGCCGACGCACCTAGAGTGGACTTGCAGGGTCGATTTGTGGTACCTGCATTCATCGACACCCACGTGCACGTCGTCTACCTGCCCCGGGGCAAGGAGCTGGTCGCGGGCGGCATCGCGGGGGTCGTCGACCTGGCCGCTCCCGAGGCACGCCTCGACCAGCCCGACGGTGGACCCACCACGGTCTTCGCCGGCCCCATCCTCACCGCACCCGGCGGCTACCCCACCCAGTCCTGGGGGCGGGACGGCTACGGGCTCGAGGTGAGCGACGCCGACGAGGCCCGGGCCGCGGTCGACCGCCTGCATGCCGCAGGGGTCGGCGTCATCAAGACCGTGGTCGGCGCGAGCGGCCCCCAGCTGGACCCGACCACCCTGGCGGCGATCACCGCCCGCGCCCACGAGCTGGCCCTGCAGGTGGGCGTGCACGCGCTCGACGACGCCTCCGCCCGCATCGCCGGCGAGGCCGACTGCGACATCCTCGTGCACGCTCCCCAGGGTGAGCTCTCCACCGAGACCGTCGCGTTGTGGAAGGACAAGGCCGTGATCTCGACGATCAGCGCTTTCGGTGGCCGCCAGTCCACCCGCCAGCTCCGCGAGGCCGGCGCCCAGGTCCTCTACGGGACCGACTACGGCAACACCAGCCGCAGCGGCATCTCCGACGCCGAGATCCGCGGCATGGTCGACGCCGGCATGGACGGCCACGCGATCATCCGGTCCGGGACCGTCGATCCTGCGGAGCGGTTCGGATTCTCGGCGCTGGGGTCGCTCGACGCGGGCAAGGAGGCGAGCTTCGTCGTGCTGGCGCGGGATCCGCACGAGGATCCGTTCGTACTGGCGGCGCCGGAGGCGGTGGTGTGGCGGGGGAAGGTCGTGGGCGGGGAGCTGCCGTAGAACAAGGCTGGCGCACTTCGCGTGGATTCCCAGAGGGGAGTGGCGAGCCGGTCTCTGGTCGCTGGTCCCTGGGGCCTGATGCGAGCGGGGGGCGCAGCCGTCCTCCGGCGGTTGCTCGAGACAGGGATGTCCGGTTCGTTGCGCGTCCAAGCGGCGAGCGCGTGGCTGTGGGGCCCGCCCGACGGGTGAAGCGAAGAGCCGTGGGTCAGCGGGGAGTCCCCCCCGATCGCAGAGGGCCCCAGAGACCAGCGACCAGCGACCGCCCCTCCACGAATGCCACTTGACACTCCCCTCCCAAGTGACCACTCAGTCACATGACCACCCGGTCACATCCCCGAACCCCACGGGAGTCGTCATGTTCCGCCTGTCCTCCGCCCGGCTCGCCGCCGATCTCTTCAAGGCCGACAAGGACCGCCACATCGCGGACATCGCGGTGCTCAAGTCCGACGCGATGGGTGTGCGCACGCGGGCGGGTCTCGCGGAGAAGCTCGCGGCGCTGCCTCGCCTGGACGCCGCCGAGCACGATCTCGAGCGCCTCTCCGCCCTGCCCGAGGACACGTTCGGTCACGCCTATGCGCGCTTCATGCTCGACAACGGGCTGTCGCCCTTCGTGCTCACGGACGCGGTCGCCCCCGAGATCCGCGCGCGCAACGCCTTTGTCATCCGCTACGCCGCCACCCACGACGCGTTCCACGTGCTGACCGGCTTCGACACCAGCTGGCCCGGCGAGCTGGGCGTGCTCGGCTTCGCCGTCGGCCAGGGCTACTCGGGCTTCCAGCGCTTCGCCGCGGTGCTCGCCTTCCTGGTCTACCCGTTCTGGTGCGGCTTCCGGGTAGGCGCGCTCGTCCGGGCCTGGCGCCGCGGCTACCGACTGGGCACCCGCGCCCGCTGCGTGCTCGCCGAGCCGCTCGAGGCGTGGTTCGATCGCCCCCTCGCCGACGTGCGTGCCCAGCTGGGCCTGCTCGACGCGTCTCCCCCCGCCCGCGAGGCCGCCTGATGCCCCGGCAGACGTTCCACAACCTGCCCCCCGACAAGCGCGCCCGCTTCGTCGACGCCGCCCTGGACCAGTTCGCGCGCCTGCCCTACGACCAGGCCAGCATCACCGCGCTCATCGCGAGCCTGGGCATCGCGAAGGGAAGCTTCTACCAGTACTTTGACGACAAGTTCGACCTGTTCACCTGGCTGTTGTCCGAGGCCGGCGCGCGCAAGCAGCAGGGCTCGGATCAGGCGATGGCCCAGGCGGGCACGGACTTCTTCGGGGGCCTGCGCCTCGGCTACGCGGCGGGGCTGCGGCTGTGGCGTGAGGATCCCCGCCTGGCGGCCGTGTCGCTGCAGCTGAACCAGCCGAGCAGGGAGCCAAGACTGCAGGCCCTGCGCCGCCAGGTGCACGCCCACACCTCCGCCTGGCTCGCCGAGCAGCTCGCCCGGGGACAGCGCGACGGCCAGGTGCGCACCGACCTCGACCTCGGCGTGATGACCGCGCTGGTCCAGGCGACCCTGTCCGAGGGCCTGCTCGGCGCGCTCCTCGCCCGGGCCGGCACCGACCTCGACGCGGTCCTCCAGGAGCCCGAGCGCCTCGCCGCGGTCGGTGAGGCCGATCTGGAGCAGGTCATCGACCAGGCGCTCGCCTACCTGCGGGGCGCCATCGGCGTCAGATGAAGCGCGCCACCCCGGAGATGTCGATGTCGTCGAGATCGTCCGCCCACTGGTGCTCCGGCTCGAGCAGGGCGTTGATCCGCTCCATCATGTCCCGCGTGCCCGCGACGAGAGCGTCTCTGTGCTCGCGCTCGCTCTCGGCCCGAAAGGGAGCATGGCCCTCGATCTTCTGCGGCCGATAGGGATCGCCGATCCGCACGATCACCGTGCCGCCGTGGCGAGGGATGTTCTTGCTGTCGCCGAAGGCCTGGGGAAAGCCCGAGATGCCGACCGCGACCACCGGGATGTCGAGCCACAGGGCCGCCTGCAGCGCGCCGGAGTGCCCCCGGGTCAGCCGCATCGAGGTCGAGCCCTGGGGCATCACCGCGAGGTCGAGCCCCCGGTTGACGAGGGTGCGGGTGTGGCCGAGGGTCGCCTGCATCATCTGCTCGAAGAGCACCTCGATGGCGCGGCGCCAGGTGCGATCGTCGGGATCGAAGGGCAGGCCCAGGATGGCCCGGGGACGGTACTGGAGCGCCTCGTAGAGCTCGCCGTCGGGCAGGGGCTCGCCGGTGTCGACGTGGTCGCGGAGGATGCGGTACTCGTCCTCGCTCGGGGCCCGGTCGGCGACCGCGCGCACGTCGGCGGAGATGAGGTAGCCGCGGGAGGTGAGCGGCACGTTGCCGGTGAGATCGAGGAACCTGGAGAAGCCCTGCTCGTAGGTGCGCGGCTTGACCCAGTTGAGCTGCATGCGGCCGTGCAGGAAGGCCACCCAGCGCATGGCGATCCAGTCGACGAAGTGAGTGTGATTCAGCGCGAAGAGCACAGGTTCTTCCGGCACTGCGCCGAAGTTCTCGACCACGAAGCGCACCCGGCGACCGGGGATGCTCAGCCCCAGGCCCAGCACCATCGCCATGCCCCCGATGGCCCACTTGCGGGCGACCGGGTTGCGGTTGCGCAGGGTCTGCAGGGTCATCGGGCGGGACATGGCCGCATCCTGGCACGAAAGCGTTAGCGACCGGCCGTGCGCCGCCTGCTCCCCGCTGCAACCTGCGTCCTCGCCGCCTGCGCCCCCCTCGCCGGGGGTCCGCTCCCGGCGCCGCTCCCCGCCGACGCCACGTCCACCGTGGAGCTGGCGATCGCGTCGCCGTGGGCCCCGAACCTGCGCGAAGACCCGCCGACCGAGGACGGCGAGCCTCCCCTGCCCCACGGTCAGGTGGTCGCCAGCAGCGCGTTTCGCCTGCACGACCGGGTGGACGCCGGCCCGAGCTTCCTGCTGGACCTGGGCCCACGGATCGCACCCGGCCCCGTCACCGGCGGGATCTTCGTGCGGGTCTGGGTCACGGACGAGGCGTCCGAGGTCGACGCCGGCATCCGCTTCGAGGCCGGCTGGGCCTGGGCCGGCTTCGGCACCGACGTCGCCGTGCCCGTCACCGACGACGTGACCCTCACCTTCGCCCCCGGCCTGCTGGCCACGCCCGATCTGGTGTCCGCGCGCCTGCCCCTGGGGGCGAGCGTGCGGGTCGATCCGCTGGAGTTCGGCGTCGAAGGTGGTCTCTCCGCGGGCTTCGGCCTGAAGGGTGGCTACGGGTTCGCCCCGTGGATGGGGATCCGGGTGCGCCTGTCGCTGTGAGCCGGCTGCGGTGAAGCGCCCCACCTGCACGCGTGCCCGGCCGCGGTAGAGGAGGGCATGTCCAGCACCACCCTCGGCACCTACCGGCTCGGGGCTCGCCTCGGTCGAGGCGGCATGGGCGAGGTGTGGCAGGCGGTGCACGGCCCGACCCAGCGTCCGGTCGCGGTCAAGCTGCTGCACCGCGCCGAGCCCGCCTTCGTCGAGGCCGTGCGCACCGAGGCCCGCGCGATCGCCCGGCTGGATCACCCCCACGTGGTCGCGCTGCTCGACATCGGCGTGGTGGCCCGCGACACGCCCACCCGCCTGCGCCCGGGCACCCCCTACCTGGTGATGGAGCTGGTCGAAGGCGGCGATCTGGCCGCGCTGGCCCCGACGCTCGGCTGGCCCGACGTACGCCGCCTCGCCGACGAGGTGCTCGACGCGCTCGGTCATGCCCACGCCCGCGGGGTCATCCACCGCGACGTGAAGCCCGCCAACGTGCTCCGCGCCCGTCCGACCGATACCCGCCCCGGCTGGCGCCTCACCGACTTCGGCCTCGCCCACGGCCGCTTCGATCCCGACGCCGCCGTGCGCGAGGGGGCCCGCGGCAGCCCCCGCACCATGGCCCCGGAGCAGTTCGTCGGCTACCGCCGCGACCTCGGCCCGTGGACCGATCTGTACGGGCTGGGCTGCGTGATCTGGTCGGTCCTGACCGGATCTCCCGTGTTCGACGCCGAAGACGTCGCCGGCCTGCAGCGCGCCCACCTCCAGGACGCGCCCCCCGCGTTTCAGCCCCGCACCGACGTGCCCGAGGGCCTCGAAGACTGGCTGCGGGTCCTGCTCTCCAAGCGCCCGGTCGATCGCTTCGCCTGCGCCGCGGACGCCCGGGAGGCCCTGCTCCGCCTCGACCGGGGCCCCCGGATCGGCGCGCGGGTCGACGATCCCTCGGTCGACGACGACGACGGTGGCCCCGGCGGCGGCCTGACCTTCGATCTGACCGACTCGACCGAGCTCTTGAGCGAGCGTGCGCCGGCCTCGATCCCCCCCGGTCGCCGCCCGCGCAGGCCCCGCGCCGCGTCCCACCCGCCCTCGTGGCGCGACGACGCCGAGAGCGCCCCCAGAGCGCCCCTCGCCTCCGCCTCGCCCGCCATCGCCCTGCCCCGCGAGCCGCCCTTCGTGGGCCGCGAGGTCGAGCGCGATCGCCTGTGGCAGGCGCTGTCCGCTGTGCACGACAGCGGCCGCCCCCGCCTGGTACAGCTCAACGGTCCGCCGGGCCTCGGCGAGTCGCGGCTGGCGCGCTGGCTGGTGCACCGGGCGCGCGAGACCGGCAGCGCCCACGGCCTGTTCGTGCACCACGGCCCGATGGGCGAGGGCGGCATGGCGGAGCTGGTCGCCGACGTGCTGCACCTGCACGGCCTGAGCGAGACCGCGACCCGCGAGCGCCTGCTCCACCTCGCCAGCACCGGCGAGCTCGACGAGGACGCCGATCTGGACGTGCTCACCCGCATCGTGCACCCCGGCGACGAGGCGCTCGCCTGGGAGCTGCACGAGGGTGCGGTCCTGGCCCTGCTGCGGACCCTGTGCCTGACCCGGCCGGTGGTGCTCGTGCTCGACGATCTGCACCGCAGCGCGGAGAGCCGCGAGCTGACCCGGGCCATCGTCGAGCGCGGCCTGCCGATCCTGGTGCTCGCCACCGGACAACCCCCGGCGGAAGCCGATGATCGCGAGGGAGCCCTGGAGGCTGCCGCCCTGGTGCGGGAGCTCGGGGCGGAGTCCATCGACCTCGGTCCCCTCGACGCCGCCGCCCGCCGCCTGCTGGTGCGCCGCACGGTCGATCTCGACGACGCCCTGGCCCAGCGCCTGGAGGCCCGCAGCCAGGGCCACCCCCAGCTGCTGGTCGAGATCCTCGTCGGCTGGGTGCGTCAGGGCCGCCTCGAGCCCGGCCCCCACGGCTTCCGCCTCGCCGACACCGGGCCCATCCTGCTGCCCGACTCCCTGGAGGAGGTGGTGGCCGCCCAGCTGGATGCCGCGCTGCAAGGCCGGGATCCCAGCGAGACGTGGGCGGTCGAGGTCGCGGCGATCCTCGGCAGCGCGGTCGACGTGCGCGCGTGGGCCCGGACCTGCCTGCTCGCCGGCGCCCACCCCGCGCCCGACCTCGTGCAGCACCTCATCGAGAGCGGGATCTGGCGTCACGAGACCGAGCAGGGCGGCGGCCTGCGCTTCACCAGCTCGCTGCTGCGTGCGGTCGTGCTGTCGAGCTGACGAGTCCTGCTTGTGCATGCTGTCCTCCACATGATCTCGTCCTACATCTAGTTTGGCTGCCTTCCCAGCCTTTCTCAGCTGATCGTAACTTACCATGTGCGACGAGACGCACTCGCATTCTCGCT
>CALATR010000525.1 GCA_937891875.1 uncultured Pseudomonadota bacterium
GGGAGGTGTCGCAGTGGAGTGGTTGCCGCGCAAGCGCGCGGCCACGGCGTCGGAGGCCGCCTTGCGGGCGATCGTCGAGCTGGGCGTCGAGCGTCCGTGACCCGGGTGGGGCGCTCGGCGGCAGTGGGATACGGCGCGCGGCCTGACCTGGAGAAGCTGTGCACGACGTCCTGACCCGCCTCGGCCTCGAACCCGTCAACTCCGGCGCCTGGTCCGCCGACGGCGCGATGGCCACCACCGGCCCCGAGCTCGCGAGCATCAACCCGACCACGGGCAAGGTGCTGGCGAAGATCCGCATGGCCACCCGCGAGGACTACGAGTCCATCGTCGCCACCGCCCAAGACGCCTTCACCCGCTGGCGCATGCTGCCCGCCCCCAAGCGCGGCGAGATCGTCCGCCAGGTCGGCGAGGCCCTGCGCGCCCACAAGGACGACCTGGGCGCCCTGGTCGTGCTGGAGGTCGGAAAGATCCTGTCCGAGGGCCTCGGCGAGGTGCAGGAGAGCATCGACATCGCCGACTTCGCGGTCGGTCAGTCCCGCCAGCTCTACGGCCTGTCCATGCACAGCGAGCGCGCCGCCCACCGCATGTACGAGCAGTGGCAGCCGCTCGGCGTGGTCGGCATCATCACCGCGTTCAACTTCCCCAACGCAGTGTGGGCCTGGAACGCCATGATCGCGGCGATCGCGGGCGACACGATGATCTGGAAGCCCTCGCTCAAGGCGCCGCTGACCGCCATCGCCACCCACAAGATCTGCGACGAGGTCTTCCGCAAGCACGGCTTCGGCGGCGTCATCAACCTGATCATCGGCGAGGACAAGGTGGTCGGTGACGCGATGATCCGCGACCGCCGCCTGCCGCTGATCTCGGCGACCGGCTCGACCCGCATGGGCCGCCACGTGGGTGCGGTCGTCGCGAGCCGCCTGGGCCGCAGCCTGCTCGAGCTGGGCGGCAACAACGCCGTCATCGTCAACAAGGACGCCGACCTGGACCTCGCCCTGCGCGGCGTGGCCTTCGGCGCCTGCGGCACGGCCGGCCAGCGCTGCACCACCACCCGTCGCCTCTTCCTCCACGAGGACATCGCGGAGTCCTTCACCGCCCGCCTGAAGGCCGCGTTCGAGACGCTGCCCATCGGCGATCCCCTCGACGCCGGTACCCTCGTCGGGCCGCTCATCGACGCCGACGCGGTCGCCACCTACGAGCGCGCGGTGCAGACCATCCAGGACCAGGGCGGCGAGGTCCTGTGCGGCGGCAAGAAGGTCGACCGCGAGGGCTTCTTCGTGCGCCCCACCCTGGTCAAGGCGCCGATGGACCTGCCGATCGCCAAGGAGGAGACCTTCGCCCCCATCCTCTATGTCTTCACGTACAAGGACCTGGGCGAGGCGATCGCGGCGCAGAACGACGTCGATCAGGGGCTCTCGAGCGCCATCTTCACCGACAGCTTCCGCGCGGCGGAGACCTTCCTCTCCCCGGCCGGCAGCGACTGTGGCATCGCCAACGTCAACATCGGCACCAGCGGTGCGGAGATCGGCGGCGCGTTCGGCGGCGAGAAGGACACGGGCGGCGGCCGCGAGTCGGGCTCGGACTCGTGGAAGGCGTACATGCGCCGCCAGACCTGCACCCTGAACTGGGGCACGGATCTGCCGCTGGCCCAGGGCGTCACCTTCGACGTGTGATGGGTCGCCTCGGGGTGTGACGCGCCACGCTGCACCCCGTTGCCCCGGGCTCGCGCCGGATTACCTGCCGGCCCAACGAAGGAGAGCATCATGGGCATCCGCAGCACCATCGCGTCCGCCATCGGCGGAGACGCCATCGACAGCCGGGTCCGTCAGGTGGTGGAGGAGGTCCTCGCCACGAAGGGCTTCGCGCGCCCGGCCGATCTGCAGCAGCTGCGCGACAAGATCGCCGCTCTCGAGGGTCACGACCACGGCAGCGCCGCGGCGGCCGATCCCGAGGCCGGCCAGAAGATCGCCGCACTGGAGACCGAGGTCCAGAGCCTGCGCAAGAAGCTGACCATGGCGATGGGGGCCATCCAGGCCGCCACCGCCCAGCTCGCGGACACCCGCCGCACCGCGGACGAGGCCCGCTCGGACGCGCGTCAGGCCCTGGCCCGCGCCGAGTCCGCCCTCGCCACCGCCGAGTCCCTGTCCGACGGGGTCGAGGCGCTCGAGGACGCGGTCGGCAAGGACGAGGGCAAGGTCAACGTGAACACCGCCGGCGCCGAGGCGCTCGAGGGACTGCCCGGCATCGGCCCGTCCATGGCGGTCCGCATCATCGAGGATCGGGCGGAGAACGGCCCCTTCCGCGCAGTCAGCGACCTGTCCCGGGTGAAGGGGCTCGGGGCTGCGACCGTCAAGAAGCTGGCCGACAGCCTGACCGTGTGAGGCGCGTCGACCGAGCGGACGCGGGTGCTCACTCCTCGTCGTCGGCTACGTCGTCGACGTACGGTCCGTAGACCCCGAACACCGCCTCGGCGAGGCGATCGGGCTCGCCGCCGTCGAGCGGCACCTCCCACAGGGCGCGGGTGCGGTGGGGATCGCCCTGGCCGACGAGCCCGCCGACCAGGAGCAGGTTCTTGCTGCCCGGGTCGACGATGGCGTGGCTCTGGGCGTACTGCTCGAAGAAACGCAGGTAGAAGCCGAAGTCCCGGGTGGGGAACATGTCGCACACGTGGTGCTGCTGACCGTCGAGTCCGACCCGGTACCAGCGCATCAGGTTGCGCGCCGTGTCGACCCGGGCGGTGATGAGCCCGCTGCCGTCGGGCAGCCAGAAGAACGCGAGGCAGGGCTCGTCGCTGATGGGCCGAGACGTCCCGGACTGCACGTCCAGCACGGCGAGCGAGCGGTACGGGGTGCCATCGCCCCCCGTCGCGACGGCCCGGGCCACGCTGCGACCGTCCGGAGAGCGCAGCAGGGCCACGAGTCCGTCCAGCTGCTCCAGCGTGCGAGGCTCGGGAGCGTCCAGGCGGGACGCCACGACGGTCGCCCGGGTGCCGTGCTGCAGGACGTAGACCAGGTGGTCGTCGGCCCACACGGGCGCGCAGAAGTTCCCCGGCCGGCCCGGCAGGAGGATCCGCGGTCCCTTCGCATCCGACGAGAAGATCGACAGGCGGGTCTCGCCGGTGGCGGGGTCGCCGACAAAGGCGGCCAGGCGCTCGCCCACCCAGGTGAAGAACAGGGGCGAGCCCTCGGCCAGCAGCACCTCCGACCCCGCGTGGGACGCCCTGGCGACGGCCAGCTGGAGGCGGTCCCCGCCGGTCTGCACCTGCTGGGTGAGCAGGGCGAGGTGGTCCCCGTCGGGTGACCAGTACAGGTAGATCGGCAGCCGCCCCTCGAGGGTGCTGACCGCGGCCGACTGCATGCCGCCGACCTCGAGCACCAGCGCGTGGGCGAAGTGCTCGTCCGCGACGGCGAAGCAGGCCAGGTGTCGCCCGTCAGGAGACCAGCTGGGCCAGGAGTGGGCGGTCTGGCTGCCGCCGCCCCAGGTGCCCCACATCAGGCCGGGATCGCCGCCCGCGGTCTGGGGGTGGGACACTCCGTCGCCGTCCATCACGTGGATCTGGCGGTCGGGGGAGACGTAGGCGATCGGCGCCGTGCGCTCGTTGCTCATGCGGGCGGCCTCATCACCGGGCCCGCGCGAGGATGCCGTTGAGGATGGCATCGATGCCGGCGCGGGCCAGGTGCTCGGGGTCGGGGCGAATGCCGATGGCGGCCTCGCCGGCAAGACCGTCGATCATGGCCTTGAACAGCTGGGCGACGGCGTGGGGGTCGAGCTCGCGGAAGGTGCCCTCGGCCATGCCCTGGGCGAGGATGCGGGTGGTGGCGTCGACGAAGCGCTGGTGGGTGGCGTGGAGCTCCTCGCGGATCTCCTCGTCCCGGATGGCGGCTTCCGAGCACATCAGGAAGAAGCGTGGCGGGGTCTTCAGGCCGGCGAAGTAGTCGACGTACTGGCGGCCGAGGTCGAGCATCTTGACGCTGGCCGGGCGGGGGTCATGCTCGGCGTCTTCGAGAAAACGGTAGGTTGTCTCCTGCTCTTCGCGGACCAGCGCCAGGAAGAGATCCCGCTTGCTGCTGTAGTAGAAGTA
>CALATR010000526.1 GCA_937891875.1 uncultured Pseudomonadota bacterium
CTGCCGGTGTAGTCGAGGTGCGGAAAGACCACGGCGTAGCCGTAGGTGAACTTTCCTTTGAGAGGCGGATTGCCGGCGCGATCTTTGATGATGTCCACCAGCGCGTGCATGTTGCGTCGCGCCTGTTCGAACGGGTCCTTGATACTCTTGGGTCCTGCAGCGGTTTGCCGAACCCAACGCCCGCGCTCATGACGCACATCGCCGCCCTTGACCTCCAGCACCAAGAGGCCCTTGGTCCGGTGCACCACCAAGAAGTCGGCCTCGCCCTCTGCGAGCACCTGGTCCCTGTCAGGCCGGAGCCACGGGTACGAGTGTAGAACAACGTAGTCGTTCCCGAGTTGGTCACGCAGCGCCGCGTAGACGGGAGCCTCAGACTCGTGGTCCAGGTCAGCGGGGTCCACCTCGCCAGGCAGCATGATGGCCATCAGTTCCCTCCCAGCGGCTTCAATGCGCCATCGACGAACACCCCGTACGCCCGGCCGATCACCTCTATAGCGTCAGCTTGAGCGAGCTCGTTCCGGGGGGCCACATGAGACAGGTACCTCACGTCCACCTTGTCGTTCTGCTTGAGTGGCACCCCTAGGGTCCAGCGCCGATGGGTCGCGTTGAACCCGTTGGTGCCGCGCAACAGGCGGAGCGCGGCACCCTTGATGCTCTGCGCGAGATCGTCAGGGGTCGTCGGGGCGAACACCACCCAAGCCCCACTCGAGAGGCTGGATATGCCCTTCTCGAAGGTCGCGTGAGTGAGCTGAGTCAGGAACGCTCCGTCGGGGACACCGGGCAGGTCCACGGTGGCGACAGGTGTGGGGGAACCGCTGGCCGCGAGGTCGTCGAGCCTGTACACCGGGCAGCCTGTGGGAGCCTCGACGAGGAACTCCGGGAGAACGCTTGAGCTAGCCTCTGTCGTGGACGCGGCGGTCGCCCGCTGGACGGCGGCTGGCAGCGCGCGGTCGGCGAGCAGTTGGTCAACTACGACGCACGGCTGCGCCGTCGCGACGCGCGCCCTGCCGGCCACGGAGCCCGCCTCCTCGGGTGCGAGCGGGTGGCCAAGCACCACGAGTCGACCGCCCAGGTCTGGGAGGACCAAGGCGCCCTCCTGCGCCTGTACCTGGAACCCGGATTCGCCCAGGTCCACTTCAAGCGCGCGCAGAAGTCTCTTGTCATCGTCCCCGTCCAACGTGGGGTGCTCGCCATGGACGACATGCCGGATGAAAGCCGCGCCGAGCTTCCGGTCGAGGTGCTTGTGATCCCACTTGTTCTTGTAGCTGCGGAGGCACTCGTAGCAGGAGTGTGTGCAGCGACACCCCTCCAGCCGTCCAAGCGCCACCTCGAACAGGCGCGCGGGATTCTTCACCGCGGCTGTCACGAATCCGGCTCCACCTGGCGTGAGATCGTAGAGATACACCTCCACCTCCGCACCCGTGC
This sequence comes from uncultured Pseudomonadota bacterium, assembly GCA_937891875.1. Lineage (GTDB taxonomy): Bacteria > Myxococcota_A > UBA796 > UBA796 > REDI01. The sequence goes on from CALATR010000526.1 coordinate 1,426, forward strand.
GCCCGCCGCTGGTCATCGCGACTCGGTACTCCGCACCGATATCGGACTCCTCGATGTCGAGGAGAGTGGCCGCGGCCGACGCGAGCGCCTCCGCCACGGTGGTGAGGACAGTCCGCGCAACGGTGGACCCGGGGAGCAGGACCACGGGCGCCCCCAGAGTGAACCTGAACAAGGCGATGTCCGTCTCGAACTCGTTTCCGAGCACTACGACGGCAGGCGTGCCGTTGCACGTCCCCCCGTGAGGATGGTTGTCGGGGTTCGGCCTCGGGTGCCCACCCGCCCTCAACTTGCCGCCGCTCCAGCCGTTCGGTTCCGCGCGACCGCAGCGAGGGCAGTATAGAAACCCGGGCTTCGCTTTGTCGCGCGAACCGGCGTTCGTCAGCACGAGGCGCTGCTTCGCCGTCCACACACCGAATCCCGCGCCGTTCGGCGCTTCGCCGGAGCGATCGGGGGCTCCGCTGTCAGTGAACGGAGCGCTCAGCTTCGCCCTCGTAGGGCGCGTCGGGGTGGGGCTGTCCTCCAGCGGCAGCTCGGCGTCGATGTCCACCGGGTGGGCGAACCCTGGCGGCCGAAGCCAGCGGACACCGCGGAGCGTACCGGCCCCCGCACACGCAGGGCAGTCCAGCACCTTGTGCACGTAGTGGATCTCGCTCCGCGGCTCGACCATCGCGTACCCGCACTGCTCGCACTCGTAGTACACCTTCATGGCGTACCAAGCCTGCCAGCAGTCCCGCCGATTGAACGGCGTCCAGATCGCGAAAGAGTAGTGACGCTCGCCGTTCACCCACACCTCGCGTCCCGGAGCGTAGCCCGAAAGCGATTGGTTCAAGCCCTGCTGCGGCGAGTACCTGAGGACAGCCTTCCGCTCGGTGCTTGCGGCCTTGTCGAATACGTGGAAGGTGACCACATCAGTCGGGAACGCGTACCGAGGCAATACGCCGCGGTCGAAGAGCCGATCCAGCAGCTTTTCGGGGTCGCGCTTCCCGTCCGATTCAAGCTCGGAGCGGTCATTGTCGACGAGCGCGTCACCTGGCGTCGACTGCGATCCCGCGTCGGGGGCGTCGAGGTCAAAGTCGTCCCCCCAGTCCAGGTCCGACATGAGATCCTGCCTCGCCGCTTCGGCCTCCGCGCCGCCGGCCTCCTTGTCTAGCTCCTCCACCGCAGGCGACAGGGACTGCCTCACCTCCTCAGGGTCTACGGGTCCAGCACCCGCATCGCGGAGGGCCGCCAGCAGCGTGGAGGGGACAGTGTCGACGAACCCAGGCTCCGCGACGAGCACGGCCTCGGGGGTAATCTCACGCAGCGCATCGGCCACGCGGGCGCTCTCCTCGTCCATCCAGCGCGCCAGCCCGGCGTAGGAGAATGTTCCAGCGTCACCACGCCGGAAGTCGCGGAGCTTTCCCAAGCTCTCGAACACGTTCGCGTTGACGTCGCCATCATCATCCCCAGGGTCGGGGATGGCATCGATCTGGTACATGCTCATCAACAACGCGAAGGAATGGCGCCGCACGATCTCCAAGTTGTCGAGGTTGAGCGATGGATCGGGGACTTCCCCACTCACCATCGCGGCGGGGTTGGCGTAGAACTCCTGATCGTGGCTGTCCGCCCCACAGTAGGTCACGACAGTGGATAGCGCAGAGCCGCGCCGGCCGGCGCGACCGGCACGCTGCTGGTAGTTGGCTCTGCCGGGCGGGACGTTGCGGAGCGCGACCGCCGTCAGGCCACCGATGTCGATGCCCACCTCCATCGTGGTTGTGCAGGAGAGCACGTCAATGGGCCCCTCCTTTCGCCCCTCGGGGCCCGCGACGTCCAGATCCTGAAACCTCAGCTCGTGCCACTCAGTCCGGGCGACGGCAGCGCTGTTGCTGCTGTCGTTCAGCGCGGCGGAGTGCTCCGCCGCGACGTAGGGGTGCGGCGCGTAGCCGGGCTCTTGGCCGAGTCGCTCGGTTTCACGTCGGAAGTGCCCCTTCCTCGACCGGAAGACAGCGTCCGTGGTGGGGTCGAGCGACCGGGTTGTCCCTCCACAGGCACGCGTTCCGAGCCTCATGCGACAGCGGTCACCACTGAGTGGGTTGTATGGCTGGGCCGACGTGCAGGTGTC
>CALATR010000527.1 GCA_937891875.1 uncultured Pseudomonadota bacterium
GCCACGATGCCACCACACGCGCCTCCGGTCGCTTCGTCTACCGCGTCTCTTTCACCTCCGCCGACAGGCTCATGTTCCGAGCGCCCGGATCCGACCCGTCAGGCATGAAGATCGAAACGACCGCTCTCGCCTCGCCCGCCCAGGCGCTCACCCGCGCGACCCGCGACCACGAGCAGGCCCTGGGTGCCGTGCAGCAGGCCTTCACCGCTCCCCTCGCCGCGCGCGACGAGGTCCACCTCTCGGATGAGGCGCTGGCCGCGGTCGACGCGCCGACGTCCACCGAGCAGGCCGTCGCGGACTCGATCGTCACCAAGACCGCGGTCCAGGCCGCGAGCGAGTCGGTCCGTGCCGAGGATGATCGCCGCGCGGCGCTGATCTTCCTGCTCGCTCACCACGGTCGTCCGCTGGGCTGAGCCGTCCTGGCGCTCGAATCAGCCAAACGCGACGGTCGACGTACGACCCGCCGGGGGCTGGGCGGCCGATGCACATGAGGTACACTCCGCCCGCCCTGTAGACGGTATGTCTCGCTACAGGCGCGGAGGCCGCGTGCAGCTGTGGTCGGCAGTGAAGCAGCACCTCGTGCCCGAGGGCGTCGAGGTGCGGCCGGTCCGCGAGGTCATGGCGTCGGTCGTCGTGTTCCTGGTCGCCCTGCCGCTGTGCATCGCCATCGCGACGGCCTGCCAGCTTCCCGCGACCCTCGGGCTCGTGACCGGCATTGTCGGAGGGCTGATCGTCGGCTGGTTCGCCGGCTCCCCCCTGCAGGTGAGCGGACCCGCCGCTGGCCTGGTCGTGCTCGTGGTCGAGTTCGTGCAGGAGTACACCGTCGCTGCACTCGGCTTTGCGGTCCTGCTCGCGGGTCTCATCCAGCTGGTCGCGGGCGCCCTGCGCTTCGGGCGCTGGTTCCGCGCGACGTCGCCGGCGGTGATCCGCGGCATGCTCGCTGGAATCGGCGTGCTGATCCTGTCGAACCAGTTCCACGTCATGGTCGACGATGAACCCAGGAGCGGCGGCCTCGCCAACATCATCTCCATCCCCGAGTCGATCGTGAAGGCGGTGGGACCGTACGGGGATGAGGTGCCAGACGCTCCCGTCGGCGTGGCACCCGGGCCCGCCGAGGCCCCCGGCGAGCGAACACCGGAGCCGGAGCCGGTCGAGCCGGTCCCAGAGCCCGTCCCCGAGCCAGTGCGAGACCCGCTGTCTGCGGGTGCCGGCAGCGTCGGCGAGGCCCTCACGCGGAACGCCGCCTCGCCAGAAGGTAGTGGAAAACCGAAGAAGTCAGGGATTCAGCACCGCACGGCCGCCGGCATCGGCGTGATGACCATCCTGGTGCTCGCCCTGTGGAACCGCTTCCGCCCGGCCTTCCTGCGCTTCATCCCGGGCGCCCTGCTCGCCGTGGTGTCCTGCGTCGCCATCGCCGCGGGCCTGAGCCTGGACATCGAGTACGTGAACGTCCCGACCAACCTGGCGGATGACCTGAACTGGATCCGGTTCACCGACTTCACGATGCTGACGGACACCCAGTATCTGGTCGATGTGCTCGCCATCGCGCTCATCGCCAGCGCCGAGACCCTGCTCTGCGCGACCGCGGTGGACCGGCTGCACGACGGACCGCGCACCAACTACGACAAGGAGCTGTTCGCCCAGGGCATTGGCAACGTCATCTGCGGGCTCTTCGGCGCTCTCCCGATGACCGGCGTCATCGTGCGCTCCTCCGCCAACGTGGACGCCGGCGCCACGACGCGCTTCTCCGCAGTGCTGCATGGTGTTTGGTTGCTGGCGTTGATCCTCGCGATCCCTTGGGCGCTGGGCATGGTACCCAAGGCGTGCCTGGCCGGAATCCTGGTCTACATCGGGTGGAAGCTGCTCAACGTCAAGCAGGTCAAGGAGCTTTGGCAGAGCTCCAAGCGCGAGCTGGCCATCTTCGTCGTCACCCTGACCACCATCGTGGTGACGGACCTGCTCACCGGCGTCGTGCTGGGACTGGTGCTCGCCGGCGGCGTGCTGCTGTGGACCTTCTCCAAGCTCGACATCATCGAGAAGGAGCAGGCCGACGGCACGATCGACATCTACATCGCCGGCGCCGCCACGTTCGTGAGCCTGCCCCGCCTCGCCCGCGAGCTGGAGGCCCTGCCCCGGGGCAGCCGTGTGCACCTCCACGTGGGCGAGATGTCCTACATCGACTCCGCCTGCAGCGAGCTGATCGACAGCTTCGCCTCCAACCACGAGGCGGCCGGCGGCACCGTGACGGTGGACTGGGGCCGTGTGGAGCAGAAGAAGGATCACGATGTGGTCTTCAGCTCGGCCCGACCCCGGAGTCCAGCGCCGCTGTCGGAGCGGGTGCTCGGACCGCAGGACCAGGATCCGGACCTGGTCTAGCGGCGCCGGAGAGAACCTCTAGGCCACCTGGAACATCGGCACGTCGTCCTGCAGGAGGCGGCGGCGGATGTCAGCGAGTAGAGCCTTGAAGCCGGCGTCTCGCGAGACGGTGGGGCTCCAGCCCAGGGTGGCGCGGGCCTTGTCGATGGCGGGCTGACGGATCTTGGGATCGCCGATGGGAAGCGGCATCTCGACCAGTCCGGCGTCGCTGCCGGCCAGGGCGAGCACCTCCTCGGCGACCTCGCGGATGGTGACCTCGTCGGGGTTGCCGATGTTCACCGGGCCGTCGACCGGAGTGTGGACCAGGCGCCAGA
>CALATR010000528.1 GCA_937891875.1 uncultured Pseudomonadota bacterium
CTCGCGGACGGCCCGCCGCTCGACCACGTCGACCGAGCCCGCCTTGGAGAGGTCGACCAGGATCATCTCCTGAAAGCCCTTGCCCAGCGAGGACCAGTCGGCCCCGGTGCCGGGCGCGGCGGCGAACTCGAGCACGGCGAGCTTCACCTGGGCCGCCAGCGCGGACGAGGGCAGCAGGAGCGCCACCACGGCGACCATCATCGCGGCCAGGGGTACGAGGAGCTGTCGAACGCGCATGCGACCTCCGGAGGACACAGCTGACGCTGTCGCGTGGACCCCTCCCCCTTGAGTCCCGCTCAGGCGTGCGGTTCCCACCGACTGCGAGCCCGCTCAGCCCCCGCTGTCGCTCACCTGGTACGCGAGCACCCGCCGCGCCGACCAGGCCTCGCCGGAGCGCGTCCGGACCGTCAGGGTCGCGTCCGCATCGATGCTGACGGGCTCGACGTCGATCCGGAACGCCCCCTCCGCCACAGCCCCTCCCGGCGCCCGCGGGTCGCCGCCGTCCAGCGTCGCCCAGACCTCTCCCGACCCTGTCCCGAGCACGCTCGTGCCCACAGCGACCTCTCCCGCCGACGGCGTGAGGATCGGCGGCTCGACGCTCGGGTAGAGGCCCGCCGCGCGGAGCTGTTCGACGACGATCGGCGTTCGACGCGGAATGTAGAAGTCCGGCACCCGCGCGTTCTCGGCGTCCCAGTAGGCGTCGACCGTGTAGAGATCGGCCTCGGGATCGCCGCGCACGTCGCGCCAGTGGTCGCCCCAGCGCGCGGATTCCGCCACCATGAGCGAGCGTACGGCGGGATCGAGGTCGAACCAGGTGGCCGCCCAGTTGTCCGGGTAGAGCGCCCCGTCGGGCTCGACCAGGTGGGCCTGCACCGCATCCCCGAACCGCACGATGAACTCGGGCTGGGCGCGCAGGGCTTGAAAGATCTCGCCGGGACCGTCGGGCTCCGCCGCCTCGATCCGCGAGTCGGTGGTGTTCGACATCGTCAGCTCGGCGTCCCACATGAAGAAGTGGAAGCGCCCGCCGTCCCGGTGCCTGCCGGCCCACCAGTTCTTGCGCGGCCAGTCGATGTTGCCGAGGGTCAGCTGGAGCAGGTGGTAGTCGATGAAGGCGTCCACATCGAGCCGCGCCTCGACCGCGGCGTAGTTGGCGTCGTCGGAGAGGTCCTGGCGCACGACGGCCAGCAGCTCCTGCCAGGCGATGGCGTCGCCCTTGGACGGCTCGCCGACGTTGAGGCTGTCGTACTCGTCCTCCTCGCCGCCGAAGTGCTGGGCCATGAAGGCCGCGTCCGGGCGCTCCTCGGCCTGGTAGACGCCCCAGTACAGGCCGTCGACGAAGAGGTGCACCAGGCGGACTCGAGGGGCGGGTCGACCCATCTGGCGGTGCAGGCGACCGCCGAGGGCCTCGTGCAGGTACTGGGCGCGCCGCCGCTGGATGTGCTCGAAGTGGCCCCAGCTGCGGTTGTAGCCAGCGCGCAGGACCAGGGTGTCGAAGCGGTCGACCTGGACGAGGGCGTGGTCGTCCTCCGCCAGGAAGAGCGGCACGTCGAGCATGCCGTCGCCGTAGTCACCCCGAAAGGCCAGTCGAAAGCTCTTCTTCGGCGATCGGTCCGGCCGTCGACCCGCTCCGCCGTGGATGCGCAGGCCACAGGTGGTGGTGACGTCGACCTGCCCGTCGTCGCCGAACATCTCCAGCGAGGTGACCCGCTCCCACTCGAACCCGCCCTCCTGGGGGTTGGCGTGGATGCCGGTCTCCTCGTCGAAGAGCTCCTCCGGCGGCAGCGTGATCGACACGATCGGCGCGTCCCGCAGCGCCTGCTCGAACGCGCCCGGGTCCGGCCCGACGATGTCGGGGTCGATCTCGTAGTCCGCGCCGTAGGGTCCGCCGCGGATGCCGTCCCACCACTCGGTCGGCCAGTCCTGCGGCGCCACCTGACCGGCGACGTCCGCGGGAAAGACGAAGGTGCGGGTCTCGACCGTCGCGCTGCCCAGGACGTCATCGACGACCACGGCCCGGATCACGGTCGTGCCGTCGATCTCCAGCGGGGCCTCGTACACCTCGCCCGACTCCACCGGATCCCGCCCGTCGAGGGTGTAGCGAACGACAGCCCCGTCCGATGGCGCCGACAGCGTCAGGGTGAACGGCGCGTCGTAGACCCCGTGGGCATGGCTCCACAGCACCGGCGCGTCGGGGATCCCCTCGATGGGCGGGTCCTGCCAGGGCACGTCGGTGTCATCGGTCGCGTCGGTGGACGAGGTGTCGATGACCTCGTCCGTGTCGGTCTCCTGGACCGGGCCGGTGCACGCGAGTGCCAGCCCCAACAACAACGATCGGCGAAGCACGTGGCGACCTCGGGGGGGCCTACAGGATAGCATCGAGCCACACGGAATGACCCGCATGCGCAATACGTCTGTCACCTTCCTGAACGCCATCCACCTGCTCCTCGTCACGTCGGCGCTGGGGGTCGGCTGCGACGGAGAGCCCGTGCTCACCGACGACACCGACCTGCCGGTCGACACGGACGACGACACCGATCCGGACACCAGCCTGCCCGAGCCCGAGTGGCTGGCGATCAACGAGTTCATGGCCTCGAACGCCGGGAGCCTCGAGCTGGAAGACGGCTCCACCCCCGACTGGATCGAGCTCGCGAACGGCGGCGACCAGGACGTGTCGCTGGCGGGCTGGTCCATCTCCGACGATCTCGATCGGCCCCGTCGCCACCTCTTCGACGAGGAGCTGGTCGTGCCGGCGGGCGGCTACCTGCTCCTGTTCGCCGACGACGGCGCGACGTCCGCGTACCTGGGCTTCGGGCTCAAGGCGGAGGGGGAGACGATCGTGCTGACCGACCCGCACGGCCGGCGGATCGACGGCGTGAAGTTCGGCCAGCAGCAGCCCGACGTGGCGGCCGCGCGGGTCGTGGACGGCGATCCGGACGCCGACTGGCGCTACGTGATCGACGGCACGCCCGGGACGTCCAACGCGGGCGAGTAGCGGTCGGCGGATCAGACGTCGTCGGGCAGCAGGCGATCGAGCTCGAGCACGAAGACGACCTGATCCTTCACGTTGGCGACCGCCGCAAGCACACCGCCACGCTCGCGCCCGTGGGTGCCCGGCGGGGCGTTGAGGCTGTCGCCGTCGACGTCGAGCACGTCCATCACCTCGTCGACCAGCAGGCCGACCGGCATGCCGGACGCAGAGTGCACCAGCACCATGACCGTGGAGTCGGTCTGCTTGACCGAGCGACCGCCGAAGCGGACCAGCGGATCGATGATCGGCACGACCTTGCCGCGCAGGTTGATGACGCCGCGGACGGTCTCGGGGCACCGCGGAACCGGGGTCAATACCTGCATCTCGATGATCTCGCGGACGTGGCGCACCGGCAGCGCGTACGCCTCGTCTCCCAGACGAAACGACAGGTACTGCCCGGCGAGCTCGGGCCGGCGGTTGTCGATCAGGGAGCTCTCTGCTGCGAGGGACATCACGCCTCCAGGCGGGCCCGACGGTCGTCGGACCTGGGCGCTTCAGCTTCGAGCGCCATTGGGTTGATCACGAGGCCGACGCGCCCGTCGGCGAGGATTGCGGCACCGGAGAAGAGCCCGGAGCCATTCACGGTGCTGTCGAGCTGCTTGATGACGATCTGCTGCTTGCCGACGACATCGTCGACCCGCACGCCAAACCGGCTGCCCACGCCGTCGAGCACCACCACCAGCCCCTCCGGGCACGCCTCGGAGGGCACCGGATCGACGTCGAACACGTCGGCGAGAGACAGCAGGCGGATGTGCGAGCCGCGCCGCTTGAGCACTGGCCCCGTGCCCTGGGGATGGCGAATGTCGCCGTCCTCGGGGTGCACCGTCTCGATGATGGCGGTGGTGGGGATGACGTAGCGACCCGCGCCGACCCGCACGAGCATGCCGTCGATGATGGCGAGGGTGAGCGGCAGCACGAAGCGGAAGGTCGTGCCCCGGCCGGGCTCGGAGTGGATCGAGACCCGACCGCGGATCTCCTCCACGGTCCGCCGGACCACGTCCATGCCGACGCCACGACCGGACAGCTCGGTCACCTCGGCGGCGGTCGAGAAGCCAGGATGGAAGATGAGTTCCCAGATCTCCGCATCGGTGGGGTCGGCGCCCTTGCCGAACAGCCCGCGCTCGATCGCCCGAGCGAGGATCGCGTCCCGGTCGAGCCCGCGACCATCGTCGCGCAGCTCGATGATGATGTGCCCACCCTCGTGCATGGCCTGCAGGTGGATGGTGCCGTGGGCGGGCTTGCCGGCGGCGATCCGCTCCTCCGGGGACTCGATGCCGTGGTCGACGGCGTTGCGGACCATGTGCATCAGCGGCTCGCCGAGGCGCTCCGCCACGCTACGGTCCATCTCGGCGTCCTCGCCGGCCAGCTCGAGCCGCACGTCCTTGTCGCAGCGCCGCGACAGGTCGTGCACCAGGCGGTTCATCTTCTGGAACAGGCCGCGCATCGGGACCATGCGCAGGGACATGCCCTGCCCCTGCAGGCGGCGAACCACCTTGTTGACCTGGGCGAGCTGGGAGAGCACGGCGTGATCGGCACCGGACTCCTCGATGACCCGATCGAGCATGGCCTCGAGCACGACGAGCTCGCCGATGGACTCGACCAGGTTGTCGACGCGGGTGAGGTCGATCTTGATGAACTCGCGGAGGGCGGCGGGGACGACGGAAGGGCGGGAGGAAGAGGTGGAATCGGGGGAACGGGCGGAGTCGGGGTCGGGCTCGTTCGGGGACTCGGACTCGGCCTCGGGCTCGACCGCGGCCTCGATCTCGACCTCGGGCTCGATCGGGGACTCGGCCTCGGGCTCGATCGCGGCCTCGATCTCGACCTCGGGCTCGCTCTCGAACTCGGGCTCGGGCTCGGGCTCGCTCTCGTGGCTCGCGTCCTCGCGGCTCGTTTCCTCGTGGCTCGCGTCCTCGCGGCTCGTTTCCTCGTGGCTCGCGTCGTCGCGACTCGGGGCCGCGTGGGTGGTCCCGGCGGCGGCGGCGGGGTGCGACTCGGTCTCGGGCTCGCTCTCGCTCTCGCTCCCGGTCTCGCTGGCGACCCAGTGGCTCGCGGCCGCATGGCTGGCGACCTCCGCTTCTGCCTGGTTCTCCTCCTTTGCCCTGGCCTCCTGCTTCTCGCGCTCGAGCCGCAGGGTCTCTTCCTTGATCCAGATCAGCTGCTCGTCGAAGCGGGCGCTCGGATCCCGATCGGCGACGAACTTCTCGACTGCGGCCAGGGCGTGGTCCTTGACGTCGAGGACGATGTCGACCAGCTGGGACAGGTCGCCGGCGCTGCGGACGAAGTCTTCGAGCGCGTGGTACAGCGCGCCGAGCCCGTCCATGCCGAGCGTGGTCGCCTCGCCCTTGAGGGTGTGCAGGACGCGATCGAAGTGCGCGCGCCCCTCCGGGCTGATCGCCGGGTGGAGCACCAGCTGCTCGAGGTCGCCCAGGCCGGTGGCCTGGCTCTCGGCGTAGTCCGCGAGCATGGCCTCATCGACCCAGGACGCCAGGCGCTGTCCGTCTTGCTGCTTCACCGTCTCCCCTCTCGCCGTGCCGAAGCACTCCCGGATGTGTGGGTCGGAACGCCGGGCGAAGAGCATGAGCGCCACCGCGAATCATCCCGGCGCGAAGCGTCATCCTCATGAAAGGCTGCGTTGAAGGCCTGCCTGGACGCTAAAAATGGACCCGATTAGTCCGATTTGTCAGTACCCGATCTGGCAGGCTGACAACCGAGGCCATTGCCAGGACGGTCGTGGAGCCGATCACCTCGGGACACCGCAGTACGCTGCGACTCCCGATACCGACCAACACCCCAGACAGCGCCGAGAGAGGACCCCATGCAAGTTGAAAGCCCGAACGTCCACCGTGAGAGCCTTCGATGGTCACGTGTACGAGGCGGATCGAGTGGGACGCGATGCACCGCATCCCGCTTCATGAGAGCAAGTGCAGAGCCTTCCATGGGCACCGCTACGCAGCAGAGATCACGTGCTCCGCCGAGGCGCTGGACACCTTGGGCCGGGTCGTCGACTTCGGGGTCATCAAGGATCGGGTCGGCGGCTGGGTGGACCAGCACTGGGACCACACCGCGATCTTGTTGGAGGGGGACCCGGAGGCAGGTCCCGTCGCGGAGGCGAACGAGCGGCTTGGGCGGCCGGTCTACTGGATGGACGTGCATCCGACGGCGGAGAACATCGTAGCGGAGCTCGCGGCGGTGGCGCAGAGGCTGCTTGAGGACGCGGGAATCCGGGTGGAGCGGGTGAGGCTGTGGGAGACGCCCAACGGGTCGGCGGAGTGGCTCCCCCGCTCCTTGAATCGATTGTGAAGGGGATCAGGTCCGAGCAACCGCCACTTCCTCTGTCGGGTCATCCTCCGCGCTCGGCAGCGCCTCACCCGGGCAGAGCACGCCCGGGTGCTCATCGATGGCCCTCAACCTCAGCATCGCCAAATGCGCAAGCACGAAAGTCCGATCCGCGCTCCCCAGCTCCCGCCACGCCTCCAAACTCCGCTCCAGCTCCCGCCGGTTCCGCGGCTCCAGCGATCGCCCATACAGCCGCCGCGCCACCTCGTACGCCGACTCCTCGTACTCCTCGCCCACGCCGTCCTCCACACGCTCGTCGCCGCTCATACCCCAGCCTCCGTGCCGGACTTCGCCGCTTGAGCCGCCTTCACCGCCTGAGCAGCCTGTGCCGCCTGCCTCAGCATCTGAGCCACCATCTTCAGGTTGTCCGCGTCCTCCATGAGCGCCTGCACCTCGGAGCTTTGCAGCGTCTCCAGCAGCTCCGGGCTCTTCGTCAGCTTCTCCGCCACACCCGCCAGCGCAGGATCGATCCCGGACTTCGCCACCGCGAACGCCTTGGCCGCCTCGCCGATCCCGTGAATCGCCTGCTGGGCGAGCATTGTGTTCGTCTGCTGGCGCCGGACCTCGGTGTCCTGCTGCACCTGCGACAGCGACGCAGCCGCCCGGGTCTCCAGGAGTGCACCGAGCAGCTCCTCGACCTGGCTCCTCCCCTCGCCCACCTGCTTGTGCAGGCCGTCGATCATGTCCTGGTGCACGCCCTGGACCTGCCGCATCGACGACAGCATCATCTGGCCCCATTGGGCGTAGTACCCGCCAAGCGCGTGCATGCCGGCGCGCGCCCCCTCGATCTCGAGCTCCTCGAAGGTCTCGATGAAAGACGCGGGCTCCGTCTCCCTCGTCGCGACCGCCGTCTCGGCGGTCGCCACGGGCTCCACCATTCGGATGGCGAAGCACCCGCCGGCGACCATCTTGTAGCCCTTGACGGCGTAGCCGCGGAGGCGGAAGCGGCTGACGTCGCCTCCGAACGCGTGGCTCAGCGCGGTCTGGGTCGCCCAGCGGCGCAGCGCCCGCTCGAGGACGTCGGGGTCCAGCTGGGCTGGCGAGACGAAGTCCGGAGGTCCGTCCTCGGTCAGCTCCTCGTCCAACCAGGTGCCGAGGTCCCCCGGCGTGGCGTCCAGACGCCCGATCTTCACCTCGCGCGAGCTGTCCGTCCGGTCGGTGAGCGTGACGTATGCGAGCTCCTCCGCTTGCTCCACGATGCGGTCGATGACGGGATCCAGGCCGTCGATGGCCGGTTCTGCCATGGGCACCTCCTGATGCCTGGAGCTTCACCGGCGGTAGAGCGGACGTCGAATGGCGATGCGGTCAGATTCTGACCGGGTTGCCGATGGACCGCACAAACACGAGGCCAGTCGGCTCAACTCGGGCGACCTGCGACCGTCGACGCTGCATCGCTGGCGCGTTCGACCAGCCTCGCCAGCGCCTTCTTCGCCTTGGGCCCTGCGGCCTTGACGCTCTTGATCTTCTCCTCTCCGCACCACAACCGAAGCCTGAAGCGCTCGTCCTTGTGGGTGACTTCGATACGCCAGGTAGGGTGCTCCGATGCCTGGAGGATGAGGCGGGGGCGTACCGATGCCGTGATGACGGGTTCCATCTCCGCGCTGTCGAAGGGCGACATTGCGCCGGCTGCAAGCTGCTCGCGGGCCCAGAGCCCCAACCAGTTTACGTACAGGTCCCAGTGACGGCCGTTTCGCTGCGACTTGCCCAACAGAAAGACTGTATCGTCCTCACCGAAGCGCATCAGGTTTCGGTCCATGTACCGGAAGAGCTCGGGCCGTTCGACCAGGCAGTCTCGCCAGTCCCACGTATGCTCGCCTGGGTCGGATGCTTCCTCCTGGTCAGGGTCCACTCCTTCCGAGATCCGAGCCTCGAGTGAGCCCTCCACGTCGTCCAGGTCGAGCTTGGCCAGTAGGTTGGCAACCAGCTGCCGACCCGCGTTCGCGTCTTCGTCCTTCAGGTCTCCACGGAGCAAGCGTTTCCAGCTCGCCTCACGGTCGGTGTCGTCGAGCAGAGACCAGTTTCGACCCTTGGCGAGGGTGTAGTCACCCTCGCACAACAGTGCGCGGCGCCAGCGCTCTGCACGATGGTCGAACAGCCCGGACTTGCTCTCCGGGAAGATGGAGACCGCGCGCTTCCACCAGTCGTCGAACGCGTCGCGGAGTTGCTGATCGTCCTCGTCGCTCCACCCCGCGCTCGCGTCCTCGAGCCAGCGGTCCATGACACCGCAGAACACCAGGAGGAACTCGATCTGCCCACGGAAGTACGGGTGGTTCTCCGCGGCGAGGATTCTGGGCTTCCACTCGGCGTGGCGATGCATCAGCACCGCTTTCAGGCGCTCCTCGCGGATCTGCTGGCGGTTGAATCCGGAGACGTCCGTCGAGGGGTCGCGAAGGTGGGCCTCGATGTCCTCGTGCTCGACGAGCGCCCGAATCGCTCGCACCGAGGAGATGAACTCGGGGAGTCGGTTGTAGATGGTGTTGTCTGCAAGGTTGGACACCACCCGCATCCACGGCTCCAGGCCGGCGATGGGACGGTCGGTCAAGAGGCACTCGCACCACGCGATCCACTGGACCCAGTGGCCATAGGTCATGGCGCGGGGGCCTCGGCTCCGTCCCTCGAAGAGGCGGCTCATGAGGTCGCCGCCGTCCGTTCGGCCTGCTGTCCGCCACAGGTCCCCCGGGCTCACCGACAGCCGATCGAACAGGGTGACGAGACGCACCAGAAACGCCTCGTTCAGGCACCCCTGCTCGCGAAAGTCGTAGAACGTGCGGACTCGACCGTCCAGGAGCGCCTGCAGCGACGATTCCTCGCCATCCCACCCCAGGAGGGCGACACCGACGATCGCTCGCATCATCTGTACGTCGTAGCTGTTGTCCTCCGCGTCGCGGTGCTTCCAGAAGAGGTCAGCCCAGCCGGTGTCGAACGCGTGACTGAGGTGTGCGCCGAGCGGCCCGTCTGCGACCGTCAGGTCACGATGGTACCGCGCGATGTGCTGTTCCAGGTGTGCCTTGAACGTCTCGAGCTCGGTGAGCGGTTTCCCGCGGGCGTTCATCTTGATGTACAGGTCGTCTGTGAGGCCGAACGCCTCGAGGTCGAGAAACTGGAACGTGATCCGCGGGTCGGCTGCGTCGGTCAGCCGGTCGTACCCGTTCTGAAGGTCGCGGAACAGGGTGTGGATGGTATCGAGGACCGAAAGGCACGAAACGACGGTGGGGTCGCGCTCCCAGCTCTGAAAGTACCAGCGAGCATCTCTCAGCTGGTGGGAGAGGGGAGTAGGCACGTCCAGGTCGGGCAACGCCTGGACCAGCGCATCGAAGAACTCGCCCGCCGTTGGCCGCACGTCGTAGGTGAAGCGTGAATGGCCGTCCTTATCCACGAACAAGGTGCGAAACCCCTCAACGCGGGAATCTCGGTGAGCGAGATACCAGTGAAGGAGGAACAGCGTCGTCAAGCGCTGTTGGCCGTCCAGCGGACTGAAGGCGCCGTCGTTGGTCGTGCCGTAAATGAAGTCCAGGTCCAGAGAGCCGCCGGCGGCGGGCACCAACGCATCGCGGAGCGCTCGGAGGAAGCGTTCCCGGATTCGCTCGGCACCGGGCCGGCCTTGTGCGAAGTCCCGCTGGAGCTTGGGGATGCGGATCTGGTCGTGTCCGCCGAGCAGGGTGGCAAGTGTGTGGTTCATTGGGCCGCCTCGAAGAAGCCGGTGAGGGTCGTACGAATGGCCGTGGCGTAGTGCTCTGCATCCACCGGCAGCCACGCCATGGAGTTCGAGTCGTAGGCGCTGTAGTACTTGAGGAAGGCGTTTGTGGTGCAGAGCGGAACGAAGGTCCCCGTCTTGTCGAGGTGCAGAACGCGTTGTCGCTTCACGGGGAAGGGGGAGTTGCCGTAGCTGCGGTTGGTGCCCGCATCCAAGAGAGTGAGGTTGGCCACCGAGTTGGACTCCTCCGGGTCGGAATCCTCACCGAACGCTGCTTGAACGAGCTTGTACACGCCGTCGAACTGCTTGGTGTCGAAGTCCTCGAGCAGCTTCTCGGCGGCTTCCGCCGCCACCGTCTGGCTCGTGTCTGGGGCTCGATCGGCCCAGTGCTCGACGACACGAGCCAGCCAACGCTTCTGGTCATCGATTCGGAAGGGACGGTGCTCGGTCACGCTTCGGATGTGCTCGAGATCCCAGCTCTCTCGCTGAAATAGGCTGAACGGGAAGACGAGATTGGAGCCGATGTTGTCGAGCAATGTGGCCACATTGAAGAGCAGCAGCACGTCTCGAAGGCGCTCGTTGTGCGTGCCGTAGGTCAGGTCATCCAGGAGACCTTGGACCTGGCTCGCCGGGTCCTTCACCTCCGTTTGGAAGAGGTGCTGGCCGATGAGCCTCCGGAGATGACGTTCGAACGCGGAACGACTCAGCTCGTGCCTCGACTGCAGGAGCTCGACGACGACTTCGGAGGGCCGCTGTACGGGCTTGGTACCTCGGGTTCGGAGGTGCATGAGGGTACCGACAAGGTGGTACAGGGTGCGGTCTTCGTACCACTCCTCCAGCCTCATCGCGATCTGCTTGATGGCTCTCCATCGGTCGAACCAGGTCTCCTCCGGGGAGAGCAGCCCGGCGAATGCAACGAAGATTCCGTAGGGGTCGTCGTGTGCGATCGTGGCCCCGTGCGTCTGCACATGCACCGCGAGCAAGAACTCTATGCGGGTGGCGAGGTCGGGCGCCGCCCCTCGAATGAAGTACCAGAAAGCGTCGTTTCGGAGCTGGCGCTCGAGGATGTCCCACTGGTGTGCGATCTGCTCGACGTGTCCGGCCTGGTCGTAGTTGGACTCCCGAAGGAAGAGTGCTCGGATCAACTCCGCGTTGGTGAGGGGAATGCGCCCGACGTTGAGTCGGACGAACACCTCGATCGGGTCGTCATCCGGGGGAAACTCGTACCAGATGACGCGGGCGTTGCGCTTCTCGTCTTCTAAGAGAAAGCTCGCGAACTTGAAACGAACGGCCCCGCTGCCGTCTCGGGCTGCGAACCACTCTTCGATGACGCGCTTCGCTTCATCGATGTGAAAGAAGTCGATGTTCTCGCCTGCCAGCTCGGCAGAGGGGTTGGCGAGGAACTCCTCGCTGCGCGGGCGGGTCTCGTAGGACAGGCTGAACGGGGTCCGACCGAGCATGTCCAGCATCGGCTTCAAGACGGACAGGAGCAGATAGATGGTGGTCAGTCGCTGTTGACCATCAATCAACTCCCATGACCCATCCTGCACGGGCCGCACCACCACCGGTTGAAGGCAGTAGAACGCATCCTTCGGCATCTCCTCAGCTTGTTGCTGGAACCCGTAGAGGTCGTCGAGCAGGTCGACAACCTGGCGGCGTGTCCATCGATAGCCTCGCTGGTAGCTTGGGATGACGAACCGCATCGCCATCAGTTGGTCGATCGAGCGGAGTTCGAGGGTTGCCGACATGTGGTCCCACCGGGGGCAGTGATTGGTCTTCGGTCGCTGACCACGATGGCAGTTTCCTCCTCGCGCCCCGACCGAGCGGCAGCAGTGTTGCACACTCGGCGCGACCCGCACCCGAGATCCCGAGCCGAGGTAGTCGTTTTGCAAACTGGATACCCCGCACCGCCGTCAACTCTGGCGGATACCCCTTCGCTCCGCGCGCGGAGGAAACGGCGCGGAGCCCGGGCCGGCAAAGCCGATCGACCGACCGCCTACCGGTGGACCAACCCCTCCCGCGCCCGCCTCACCGCCACCCCCAACCTCGCCTCCAGCACCTCCCGCGGCGGCAGCGCCGTGAGGTACTCCCGCCACATGGATCCCGCTTGCCTCCAGCTCCAGCAGCTCGATCTGCTGTTGCCGCTTCCCGGCGCACAGGATCAACCCCAGCGGCGACTCCTCGCCCTCCCGGCGCTCGTGCCTGTCCAGCCAGCGCAGGTACAGCTCGACCTGGCCCTTGTCGGCGGCGCGGAACGGGCCGAGCTTCAGCTCGATGACGATCAGCCTGCGAAGCCCGCGATGGAAGAAGAGCAGATCGATGTAGAAGTCCTCGTCATCAGTATGTTCGCTTCGGATCCGGCCGGAGACGACGACCTCGACCAGGACGCCATCACCGGAGGGGCCGGAGACCCCTGGAATCCGCTGGGAACCGGTTTCGTGAGCGCGCGGATCTCGTCCACGATCGCGTCGTCGTCCTGGTTGCCATGCGTCATGACCCGGCGTGGAAGCACTTCCCGGTCGCGGACTCGCGCGATGGGACCCTTCCCGAGACCTGGAAGCACCGGCTGGAGACGAGCCGGCCGATCCGTCGATGAACCCGACGACACCCCCAAAACCGAGGGGTCCGGGCCCCGAGCACTGCGCATCGACCACAGCGCCTGAGATCCCGCAACCAACCACCCCTGTCAGCACTTCCAACCCCGACCTGAAAGCACACCAGCTCCCCGGACACATCCGGCCTCGACCACTCGACCTGGACCGCCGTCGACCCCACCCCCCTGGAACCAGCACCACGACGCGCTCATCGCCAACTCGACCACCCCGGAGACCACGACGCACCCCCTCCCTGATCCGCGCCACCTCCCCGCAGACACCAGCTCCCCACGATCCCGCCGCTCCTTCCACAGCCGCCTGAAACCGATTCCCTTGGTCCAACCCGGACCATCTCCCTACCTTCCCCTCGTGACCGGCACTCCCGCCGGCCACGCACCAGGGAGACCCCCATGGCGAACCAGTCTGCGCTGGCGGCCGCGATGAAGGGTGACAAGGTCAACGACCGGCAGGCCAAGACGGCGCTCGGTCAGGCCGTCACCCGCATCGCGAGCCTGACCAAGCGCGCGAATGCCTCGAAGGAGGCGATGGCCCACACGGGCTCGATGGTCGTGCACACGGCCGAGACGCAGGGCTCGCTGTTCCTCGCGTCCATGGCCGAGGGCTACTTCGGCGAGGACAAGCTGAAGATCGGCTCGGTCGACGTGCGGGCGCCGCTCGCGCTCACGGCACAGGGCTTCGGCCTGTACGACACGATGAAGGGCGGCAAGAACGGCGGGGCGCACCTGCTGGCGATCGGCAACGGGCTGTTGGGCTCGTGGCTGGCGACTGTGGCGCGCAAGGCCGGGCAGACGCTCGCAACGAAGAAGGGTGCGGCGGCGCCGGTGGCGTCGGCGAGCCCTTTGCTGCCGCAGGTCCAGGGTGCGCTGCCGTTCCAGGCGCTCCTGACCGAGCCCGCGCTGGCCGGACCGCCCCGTGAGGTGGTCCTGACCCCGCGCACCGAGCGCGTCCGTCGGCGCGCCTACGACGAGGACGACGACCTCTCCTGAGGTCGCCTGTCACCCCAACAACCCCGTCGACGACCACGTCGACACCTCAACACCCCAATCTGGAGGGCACGCCATGCGTCGCCTGAACAAGCTGGGCTTTGGCCTGGTCTACCGTGATCCCCGTACCGGCGAGCTCATCGTCGACACCGACCATATCCGTCCCGCGAGCGCCGGCTCCGCGGCGTCGGGCTTCTTCGGAGGCGTCGATCCGGACGACGACGACTTCGCCGACTTCGGCGAGGACGCGTACGACGACTACGACTTCGGCGAGGACGACGTCTACGACGCGGACTTCGAGGGCGACGAGGAGGACGACCTCGAGTTCGGTCGCCGCAGCCGTCGCCCCCGCCGTCGGTCCCGCGGTGGCCGTCGCCGTCCCCGGGCGGAGCGTCCCCGTCGGCGTCGTCGCCGCGCGCCGGTGCCCACCCCGCAGCCGCGTCCCCAGGCCAACGCCTGGGGCACGACCGCGGTCGGCGGCACCGACACCAACGCCGATGGCGGCTCCGTCAGCGTGAAGGTGCGCCTGCAGCACGACTTCCGTGCCAGGGACATCACCTTCACCGGCTCGTCCGACGACGCGCTCGTGACGTCGATCTTCTTCGGCGATCGCGTCGTGTGGTCGAACAGCGACGGCATCGCCGTGGGGGTGTTCTCGTCGAGCAGCTTCCTCCGCGACTTCCTCAAGGGGCAGTCGCTGCGGGCCGGCCTCGACATCACCGTCAACGGCGAGGTCGGCGACCAGGGCAAGTTCTCGGTCACCCTGATCGGCGAGAAGCCGGTCCAGCCGTCCTGCTGAGGTGAGCGTGCAGCGCGACACCCGGCTCTCGGTGCGTGCGGAGGCGGTCCGGCTCCAGCCGGCGCCTCCCGGCCAGGACCCCGCCTGGACCCCGCTGCTTGCGGCGGAAGCCCACGCGGCGGCCTGGCGCCTCGTCGAGGCCAGCTCCCGCGACGCCCAGCCCTTCGACCTCGAGCTCGCCTGGTCGGCGGGCGACGGGTCGGGGGCGGCGGCGCGGATCAGCGTGGCCACGGCGAGCCGGGTGTGCCTGTTCGCCAGGCACCTGCAGATCCGCGGGCGGCCGACCGGTCCGTCCGAGGCGCGGGTCGCGCTGCACGTCGCCGACGTCGATGGCTTCGCGCCCACCGACAACGTCTGGTCCGCCACCCTGCCGGCGGGGGAGGTCGCGACCGTGCCTCCCTTCGCCCGCGCAGTGCGGGCCGACGTCGCCGACGGGGCGCTCGCCGACGACGCCTTCCTCGTCTTGGACGGTCCCACCGGCACGCTCGCCGAGGTGCGCCTCGACCGCCAACCGTCCGCCGGGGTCCCCGTCGCGGGCGTCACCGGCGTCTCCGTCCGCACCGCACGGCCGGCCGTCGTCCGGCTGTGCTTCCACCTGCACCTCTGACGCGGAGCCCCCCGTGAAGATCACCGTCAAGCTCGCCTTTCACGAGCGCGCCGCCCTGCGGCTGCTCAACTGGCTGGCCCGGGAGAACGCGCGCCTGCTCCGCGCCGATCCCGACCTGCCCAACCTCTACGAGTCCGGCGTCGTCTACCGGCGCGAGGACGACGAGACCTGGTGCGACGTGCTCCACCTGCTCGCCCAGGGGCACGAGGACTGCGACGGCCTCGCCGCGGCCCGCGCCGGCGAGCTGCTCGCCCGGGGCCACGCGGCCCTGGGACCGGGAGACGGCGGCTTCGAGCGCGCCCACTCTCGGCGTCTGACCTCGATCCCCGCTGAAGTCATGCTCACCACCCGGAGCCCCGAGGGGGAGCCGGGCCTCTACCACTGCGTCGTCCGCTACGTCGTCGACGGCACCGAGTTCCGCGACGACCCGTCCGCGCGCCTCGGCATGCACGGCGGACGCATCGATCCGGAGGTGCGCCGGCGGGTCGCCGCCCGCACCGGCACCCGCGTCTGGAGGACCGCCTGATGGCCTACCGATCTGCACGTTCCCTGGCCGACTTCGGTCGTCGCCGGGTCAAGCCCTCTCCCACGTCTCCGCCGGAGCCCGAGCGGCTGTGGACGCCCTCCCCCGGTCCCGCCTGGGGTCCCGTCGCCCAGCTCTCCCCGCGGCTGCGTATGCAGGCGGCGAGCGGGTTCCGAGCCGCCGCGATCCCGCTCGGTCCGGGGCTCTTCCTGGTCGCCGAGGTCCCCGAGGAGAGCGCCCGCGCCGAGTTCGGCATGGTGCCGATGCTGGCACCGCTGATGCTCATGGCGGCCCAGCGCGCGCTGAACCCGACGCACACCGGACCCGGGCACCAGGCGCACCCGTGGCAACCCGGACCGACGGCTCCCCTGCCCCACCCACAGGCGCACGCCCAGGCCCCCAGCCCGTGGATGCAGGCCCTGGCGCAGACCTACCCGGCCCAGCCCTCCCCCGCGGCCCAGCTCGGCTGGGCGCACCCCACCGATCTCGCCCAGCTCGGCTGCGGCGCGACGAGCTGCTGGAGGACCCGATGAGCTCGTGGACCGACCTGACCCGTGAGCCGATGATCGCCTGGGATCGCATCAAGGCGAGCTGGAGCGACGGCTGGCGCAACCTCGAGGCCCAGGCGCTCGCCACCTTCGAGGCGATGATCGTGCGGGAGCCAGAGGCCTTCCGCCCATCGGTCGAGGCCTTCCTGACCGAGCTGCACAGCGCGCGGGAGAACCTGACCCGCATCGCCGCCAAGCTCGGCCAGCTGCCCCCCGACGAGCGCCGCCCGTTCGAGAAGCAGCTCTCCTACCTGCTCGACCGCTGGCGCACCCTGGCCTCGGGCGTGCTCGCCGACGCCGAGCCGTCCGTGCAGGGCCCACCGGTCGTCCTCATCGTCGTGGGCGTCATCGTCGGCGTAGCCGCCATCGCCTGGGCCGTCGCCGCCTACCAGTACGCCGTCAACCTGCGCGAGCAGACGGCACTCACCGAGAAGGAGCTCGACGCGAGGATCCTCGCGAGTCGGGAGGGGCGCCAGCTGCCTGCGACCACGCTCCCGCCCCAGCCCGGACCGGTCTCGGGCCTCGGCGCGACCGGCTGGCTGCTGCTGGCCGGAGTCGTCGCCGCAGGCGTGTTCCTCGGCCCGAAGCTCCTCGAGAAGGTGGGGGTGGGCGCATGACCCAGCGATTCCGCCTGGCCCTGGTCAACGCCGCCGAGGACGTGCCCCGCGTGATCCGCGCCTACGGACGGGCGTGCGGCGGCGAGTTCGCGCTGGTGCTGCGGCCGACCGAGAGCCGCGGCGTGCTCGTGCACCTCGGCAAGGACGGCGCGCACGCCTGGCGCAGCACCGACGGCCGCGATGCGCCCAGCCTGCCTGACATCCCCACCACGCCCGAGGACGCCGTGACCGAGGTCAAGGTCGCCCAGAAGGCGCTCGGCAGGCAGGGTCCCATCACGCTCCGCGGCCAGTGGAGCGGCTACCTGCACTGCGACGGCGGCGTGCCCGTCGTCGAGCTGCGCCGGAAGCTCGCGACCTACGCGGTGCTCACGATCGCCTCGCGGCCCACCGACGGCGTGTGGGCCTGGAAGGTCGACCGGCTGGAGCGCTGGTTCGGCGGTCCGGGTCAGGACACCGGCGAGGCCCCCTCGCTGATGCTGGCGATCGAAGCCGGGCTTGCGAGCGCGATGGGGCTGCTGGGGCAGGTGTGCAGCCAGCGGGACAGCCGGCGGCGCGGCGCCTACGACACCGACTGGGCCGAGAAGCACCCCGTCAGGCCGGCGAAGGAGCGGCAGGATCCGACGCAGCGGCTGAAGCCGAGGAAGCGGCGGAGAAAGACGTCGAAGGCGGCTGGAGCGGCCGATGCCTCGGCGCCCTCGTCGACCACCGACACGAAGACCAGCTCGACCGGGAAGACCGCGGCGAGGTCAGGTAGGGCGGCGACGACGAGGGCGAAGGCCCGGTCATCCGTGGACAAGCGCGGTTCGACGGCGAGCGATGGAGCGGCGAAGGCGTCCTCGTCGAGCAAGTCCACAACTTCGAAGTCCCGCACGACCCGCTCGCGCCCGAAGACCACGGCGACAACCAAGGCCACGTCCTCGACCACGTCGCGAACCACTCGCTCGCGCACGAAGGCACCGACCAAGGCGCCCGCCCCCCTCGACGACGCCGCCGCCGACCAGGCGCTGCTCTCCGCATTCAAGGACGCCGTGTCCTCCGCGCTGTCCGAGGTGTCCTGATGCACGCCCAACAGCAGGCCGAGCGCGTGCTCGGCGCGGTCGAGCGCGTCATGGCGGCGAACCTCCCGTCCGGCGTCAGCACCCACCAGTTCGACGGCTTTGTCCGCCGCTACAGACCGCAGCTCCTCGACATCCTCGTCCAGGCCCTGCTCGCCCGCGCATCCGGACCGACCGCCGAGCTGTGGACGCCCGCGAAGCGCACCCAGGCGAACCTCGCCGCCATGCGCCTGCTGGCCGAGGCCGGAGAGCGCCCGTTGACCGCCGAGGAGCGCCAGATCGTCGCCCGCTACTCGGGCTGGGGCGGGCTCTCGATCGACACCGTCCGCGACAAGCTCCCCAAGGGCTTCCCGGCGCC
>CALATR010000529.1 GCA_937891875.1 uncultured Pseudomonadota bacterium
CAGACTCGCCCCGCCCCTCCCTCGCCGCAACCGACGCGACCTCTCGCCAGACTCGCCCCGCAGCTCCCCTAGAACCCGTTGCGCCGGATCGTCGTCGTCCGACCCACCGAGATGTGGCTCGTCGCGTCCGTCGCCTCCGTGCTCGTGAACCCGCTGTTGTTCTCGATCAGCAGGTCGCGGACGACCTCCTCGATGACCGACAGCCCCGACAGGTCGTCCAGGACCGCGTGACGGGTGATCGAGAAGTCGCGGCCGATCTTGGTGATCTCCAGGCCGTCCACGTTGCGGAGCGCGTCGTTGTCCGACAGGGCGAACGAGCCCGTCGTCTCGGTCATCGACAGGGCGGAGATGTCGGTCAGAGCTTCGTTTCCGCTGATCGACAGGGTGCCGATCGTCTTCAGGTTCCCAAGGCCGTCCAGGTCGACGATCAGGTCGTTGCTGGACACGGACAGCGAGCCCGCCTCGGTCAGGGCGGAGAGCTCGTCGAGGCCCCCCAGGCTGTCGTTGTTGGAGATCGACAGGGCGTTGATCTGGGTGACCGCGGAGAGGTCCGACAGGTCCGTCAGTCGGGTGCCCGCGAGGGTCAGGCTGCCGCCGGTCGTGCGGCCCCAGGTGAAGCTGGTCAGGCCGACGTTCTGCACCGTCACGCTGCCGAACGAGGTCAGGCCCGACACGTCCAGGCTCTCGAGCTGAGGTGCGTTCGCGAGCAGCAAGCCGTCACCCACGGTCTGGATGGTGGCGATGCTGCTGGCGTCGGTGAGCTGGGGGGCGTCCGAGATGGTCAGGGCGCCACCGACCTCGCGCAGCCCGGTCAGGCCCAGCGTCGTCATGTTGGGGGCCACGTTGATGCTGAGCCCGTTGCCGACGCTCTCCAGCGCCGCGAGCCCGTTCATGTTGGCCACGCCGGTCTCGTTGATGAAGACCTCGCGGCTGACCGAGGTCAGGTTGTCGAGCCCGTCCAGGTCCTCCAGCGACTCCAGACCGGTCAGGTCGAGGTTGTTCGCCAGGCTGGTGATGCCCGCCAGGCCGTCGATCCGCTGCAGGGCGGGGTTGCGCTGGATGGTGATGGTCTGGGTCTTCGTGACGTTCGACAGGGCGTCGATCTCGACCAGCAGGTCATTGCCGGTGATCGTCAGCTCGGAGCCCGCGTCCTCCAGGCACTCCAGGCCCGCCAGTGACGTGATCGACGGGTTGGTCTCGACCCGCAGGCCGGTGGTCGCCGACGTGATGCAGGGCAGACCCTGGAAGTCGGTCGTGCCCTCGTGGCCGCGCAGGTAGACGTACTGGCCGACCGCGATGGAGCCCTCGGGCGTCGTGCCGTCGAGCTCGGCCTGGTTGTTCCAGAAGGCGAAGGTGCCGGTGATCTCGGTCAGCTTGGCGAGGCCGCTCATGGTCGTGAGCGAGGCGCCGACCACGCGCAGGTCGCCGTCGAGCACGGTCAGCTCGCCCAGCGGCACGTCGGAGACGGGCGAGTCCTGGATCAGCAGGTTGCCCTCGAGGGTCTCCAGGCGACCGAGGCCCGAGATGTCCGTCAGCACGGGGTTCGTGCTGATGGTGATGTCGTCCTCGTGCGCGACCAGGCTGTCGAAGCCGGACAGGGTCGTCAGCGCCTGGTTGCCGCTCACCGTGATCTCGCCATCGACGAGGGAGAGCTTCTTCAGCGCGCTGGTGTCGGTCAGGGAGACGTTGTCGTTGATCTCGAGGGCGCCGCCGATGGTGCGCAGGTTGTCGAGGCCCTCGAGGGTGGTGAGGGCGGTGTTGTTGAGCTTGACGTCGCTCGTGACCTCGCAGAGGCAGTCGAGCCCGACCACGCTGGAGGCGTCCTGGACCAGCAGGTTGCCGTCGAGCACGTTGTACTCGGAGCAGAACGCGTCGATCTCGGTGCTGGCATTGCTCGCGTTCAGGCGGAGGAAGCCGATCTTGACCTTGGGCTCGTCGCAGGGGTCGGGCGCGCCGGTGTCGGTGTCGTCGGTGTCCGTGTCGGTGTCGGTCTCACCGGTGTCGTCGGTGTCGCCGGTGTCGATGTCGCCCGTGTCGTCGGTGTCGCCTGGGGGGCAGGCGGTGGCGAGCAGGGCAACGAGGGGCAGGGCGATGATGCGGCGCATGGCGGACTCCTCCGAGACTGCCGATCGTGACGCGGCAGACGGCGAATGAAAAGGGGCTGACACGGTCTTCACCGTGGCGTGCGCAGGCTCCGGGTCACCTTGCGGTAGTCCGCCGGCAGCGGCGCCTTCAGCTCGAGCGGGGCGCCGGTGGTCGGGTGGCGCACGACGAGGCGGCTGGCGTGGAGCAGCTGGCGAGGGGCGGCGGGGGTGCGCGGGGCCTCGCCGTAGAGCCGCTCGCCGACCAGGGGGTGGCCTCGCAGCGCGGCCTGGAGGCGGATCTGGTTGCGGCGACCGGTGTGCAGGCGGACCTCGACCTCGGTCGCGACGGAGCCGTAGCGGCGGATCACCCGGATGTGGCTCACGGTCGGCTTGCCCGACTCGGCGTCGTCGGGGACCTTGACCAGCAGGCGCGCGCTGGCGTTCCAGCGGGTGTGGTCCTCCCAGGTGACCTCGTCGTCCGCGAGCGCGCCGTGCAGCACGGCCAGGTAGACGCGCTCGGGCTGCCAGGCGCGGAACTGGTCGCGCATGACGCGCTCGGCGTGGTCGGTGCGGGCGAAGAGCACGACGCCGGACGTGTCGCGGTCGATGCGGTGCACGGTGCGCGGGCGGTCGCCCTTGGTCCGCAGCCAGGCCCGCAGGCGCTTGTACGCGCTGTCCCGGGTGCGGTGCTGCTCCTGGCTGGCGGTGTCGGTCAGCAGGCCGGCGGGCTTGTCGACCGCGACCAGGTGCTCGTCCTCGTAGACGATGGACAGGCCGGCATCGCGCAGCTCCTGCTTCGCCTTCTGCACCGCCTTGCCGGTTCCAGGCCGATTCCAGTGGACCTCCACCGTCTGGCCTGCCTCCACCGGGAGGCCGGCCTCGCGGCAGATCTCGCCGTCGACGGTGACCTTGCCGGTCTCGACCGCCTCCCGTGCCCGGCGGCGGCTGCCGACGTCGGGCCGTGCGGCCAGCACCTTGTCCAGGCGATCGGGCTCTTCGACGGTGAACGCGCCCATGGGCACCTCCTGCTGCGTGGTGGCTGCGGTGCTCCGGGGTCGCTACCCGGCTGCGCAGGAGGGTGCATGCAGCTCGCGGAACGGGTGGTGTGGATCACGGGTGCGTCCGACGGGATCGGCGCGGCGCTGGCCAAGGAGCTGGCCGGTCGGGGCGCGACCCTGGTGCTCACCGCGCGCAGGCGGGAGAAGCTCGAGGCGGTCGCCGCGGCGTGTGGGGACGCGACCGTGCACGTGCTGCCCGCGGACCTGCTGGAGGTGGACGCCCACGAGCTCGCCGCGCAGGCCGAGGCCCTGGCCGGACCCATCGACGTGCTGGTCGCAAACGCGGGCCAGAGCCAGCGCGGTACCGCCATCGACACCGACATGAGCGTGGTGCGGCGGCTGATGGAGCTCAACTTCTTCGTGGTGGTCGCCCTCGCCCAGGCGGTGCTGCCCGGCATGGTCGCGCGGGGGCGCGGGCGCATCGTCGTCACGACCAGCCTCGCCGGTCACATCGGAACCCCGCTCCGCTCGACCTACTCTGCGTCGAAGTTCGCGTTGGAGGGCTTCTTCGAGAGCACCCGCGCCGAGCTGCACGGCACCGGCGTCGGCGTGACCATCGTGGCCCCCGGCTACATCGACACCGAGATCAGCAAGCACGCGATGAGCCCCGACGGCAGCAGCCACGGCAAGGTGGGCAAGGGCAACGTGGAGGGGCTGTCCGCCGAGAAGTGCGCCGTCGTCATGCGCAAGGCCATCGAGCGCGACCGCGACCACGTCTTCGTCGGAGGCAAGGAGGTCTGGGCGATCTACATGAAGCGGCTGTCGCCGGCGCTGGTGCGGCGCTTCCTCCCGGGCGCCGCACCTCCGGACGAGGCATGAGGGGCACGGGCTGGGAGCTGCCGACTCCGCCGCTTCCAAGGTTGGAAGGGCGGATCGAGGCCAACGTCTGCGTGATCGGCCTCGGTGGGTCCGGGCTGTCCGCCCTGGCGCGGCTGCAGAAGAACCGGGTGCGCAACCTCGTCGGCATCGACGCGGTCGGGGTCGCGGCGGGCGCGGCCGGTCGCAACGGGGGCTTCCTGCTGGCCGGGCCGGCCCACTTCCACCATCGCGCGGTGCAGACCTGGGGGCGCGCTGCCGCGGTGGAGCTGTACCGCCTGACCGAGGCGCGCATCGAGGAGATGGCGCGTCGCTGGCCCGATCTCGTCGATCTGCGCGGCAGCGTGCGCCTCCCCGGCAGCGCGGCCGAGGCGGACGACATCGCGGCCCACCACCAGGCGCTCCTCGACGATGGCTTCACCGCGCTCCCCTACGCTGGACCCCGCGGCGAGCGCGGCCTGCTCGTGCCCGGCGACGGCGTCTTCCACCCCGCCGAGCGCTGCCTGCAGCTGGCGGATCGAGTCTGGGACAAGGGCGCGTGGCTGTACGGCGGTGACCCGGTCGAGGTCATCGACGGCACGACGGTGCGCACGGCCCACGGCGAGGTGAGCGCGGGCGTGGTGCTGGTCTGCGTCGACGGCAACCTCCAGCGCCTGCTCCCCGAGCTCGACGGGCGGGTGCAGACGGTGCGGCTGCAGATGCTCGCGACCGAGCCGGTGGCGTTCGGAACCGCCCAGCACGCGATGTACCACCGCAGCGGCCTCGACTACTGGCAGCAGCGCCCGGACGGTCGGCTGTTCGTGGGCGGCTGCCGCGACCGGGGGGACGGGGAGGAGGGCGATCCGGTCCAGGAGCCCACCGATCGGGTGCAGAACGCGCTCGACACCCTGCTCACCGACGTGGTCGGCGTCCGCGCCCGGGTGACCCACCGCTGGGCGGGCCTGGTCGGCTACACCCCCGACCACCTGCCGATCGTCGAGGAGGTCCGCCCGGGAGTCTGGGCGGCGGGCGGCTACAGCGGCACGGGCAACGTGATCGGCGCGCTGGCGGGAGAGGCGCTGGCGGACGCGGTCAGCGGGAGGCCGCGGCACCCGCTGTTGGACGCGCTGGGGGCGGTGGCGGGCTGATGGGCGGGGCGAGGGCGATGGGGTCGGGCGCGAGGTCGCGTTGCTTCGGGCGAGGGAGTGGCGGGGTGCTCTGGCGCGAGGTCGCGTTGCTTCGAACGGGGGAGTGGAGGGCCGGTCTCTGGTCTCTGGTCTCTGGGGCCCGCTGCGAGCGGGGGCTGCGGGCCCGCATTGCGTGGCTCCGAAGCACCGTGATCCCCACAGGATTGGGCGGCCGAAGGCCGCTTTGCTCTTGCCTTCACACGGATGATCTCACGGGCGCACCATGGTGTAGGGGCGACCGCTG
>CALATR010000530.1 GCA_937891875.1 uncultured Pseudomonadota bacterium
GAGAAGGCGATGATGGCCCTCCTGCGAGAGCTGTTGTCCTACATCCCGCAGAACAACATGGAGGAGGCGCCCCGCCGCCCCACCGACGACCCCAGGGATCGCGCCTGCACCGAGATCACCGAGCTGGTGCCGACCAACCCGAACAAGCCGTACGACATCAAGGAGCTGGTCGCCGCCATCGCCGATGAGCGCCGCTTCCTCGAGGTCGCCGCGGGCTACGCGCAGAACATCGTGGTCGGGTTCCTGCGCCTGGGTGGGCGCAGCGTGGGCGTGGTCGCCAACCAGCCGAACATGCTGGCGGGCTGCCTCGACGTCGACAGCTCGATCAAGGCTGCGCGGTTCGTGCGGTTCTGCGACGCCTTCAACATCCCGCTGCTCACGCTGGTGGACGTGCCCGGCTTCCTGCCCGGCACCGCCCAGGAGTATGGCGGCATCATCAAGCACGGCGCCAAGCTGCTGTACGCGTTCGCCGAGGCGACCGTGCCCAAGGTCACCCTCATCACCCGCAAGGCGTACGGCGGCGCCTACGACGTCATGAGCTCCAAGCACATCCGCGCGGACCTCAACTTCGCCTACCCGACGGCGGAGATCGCGGTCATGGGTGCGGACGGCGCGGTCAACATCCTGTATCGACGCGACCTCAAGGGCGCGGCGGATCCGGTCGCGAAGAAGGCGGAGCTGGTCGCGGAGTACCGTGAGAAGTTCGCCAACCCCTACGAGGCAGCCGCCCGCGGCTACGTCGACGCGGTCATCCTGCCCGCCGACACCCGCGCGGTCCTCATCGACGCCTTCGACAGCCTCGAGAACAAGCGCGACACGAACCCGCCGAAGAAGCACGGGAACATCCCGCTTTAGGGGAGGGGCGGTCGCGAGCGCGGCGTCGCGTGGCTTCTGGCAGGGGATGCGTCTGGGCGGTCTCCAGTCTCCAGTCTCCAGTCTCCAGCCCTACGGCAGTCGGGTGGTCCGTGCGCCTCGGTGCACACGGGTGGTCTGTGTGCGCTGCGCACAGCACGGGACCTGACGAGCGGCACATCGATGTGGCTGGCTGCAGTGTCGTCCACGGACTGGAGACTGGGGACTGGGGACCGGCCCGCCACGAACCTGCCCGCAGTGCCGACGCCCTCCTCCTTGCCTCCCGCCGCCCCACCGGCTACTCCCCGCCGGCCTTGCACGGTGGCCCGTCGCGCGCCTCATGCCCTTCGAGATCCAACGAGGGCGTGGACGATTGGCGCACGGCCCGTTACCCGCGCCCGAATTCAACACCCTCTTGTCCTGGACGATCCATGGTTCGCATCCGCCTGACCCGCATGGGCGCGAAGAAGCGCCCCTTCTACCGGGTGGTCGTGGCTGACTCCCGCGCCCCGCGGGACGGCCGCTTCATCGAGCAGCTCGGCTACTACGATCCCATGAAGGATCCCTTCGACCTCAAGCTCGAGCTCGAGCGGGTCGACTACTGGCTGTCCGTCGGCGCCAAGCCGTCCGACACCGTCGACCGCCTCATCGCCAAGGCCCGTGACGGCCATGGTCAGGCGCCGGCGGAGCAGGCCTGATGGATTCTCTCCTGCGACATCTCGTGGAGCCCATCGTGGCCCACCCTGACGACATCTCCATCCAGGCTGTGGAAGGGGATGCGTCCATCCTGCTCGAGCTCGTCGTCCACGAAGACGATCGTGCCCGCGTCAAGGGTGAGGACGGCCGCACCCTGCGCGCCCTGCGGACGGTTCTCTCCGCTGCGGCTGGCAAGCGCAAGGCCACTGTCGACCTCGTCGAGGCGCATGGCGCCCACGGGGAAGAGTAGCTCCTCCACGGAGGCCCGCTTCCGGACCCTGTCCGGTCGCGGTCTGTCCGAGGATGAGGTCGAGCTCGGCCGCATCGTCGGTGTGTTCGGCGTCCGCGGTGAGGTGCGCGTGCACCTGCACAACCGCGAAGGCTCGGTGCTGCTCGATGATCCCTGGGACGTGATCCTCGTCTCGCCGGACGGATCCCGCCGCACCACTCGGCTGTCGTGCCGCTCGGGTGCGGGCAAGCGGATCCTGGGTCGCCTCGACGGGCTGTCCGATCGTGAGGTCGCGGCCGGGCTGAAGGGCACGCTGATCGCAGTCGCCCGGGCGGATCTGCCACCCCCGGACAGCGGTGAGTTCTACGTCGCCGACCTGCAGGGTCTGACCGTGCTGGTGGACGACGAGGCGCGCGGCAGCGTGGTGGACGTGCACCACACGGCTGCGGGAGACCTCATCGAGCTCTCCCTGGGCACGGAGGTGCACTTCGTGCCGTTTGCGGATCCAGCGATCGGCAAGATCGACCTGGATCGCGGGACCTTGACGCTCGATCCTCGGATCCTGGCTGAAGACGACGAGGACTGACGTGTCCGAGACCCCCCGCCGGCCGCGCTACGACGTGGTCACCCTGCACCCGGAGATGGTGGAGGGGCCGCTGCACGGCAGCATCCTCGGTCGCGGCCAGCAGGCGGGCGCCATCGACGTGCGGATCTTCAACATCCGCGACCACGGCATCGGCAAGCACCGCTCGGTGGACGACACGCCCTACGGCGGCGGCGCGGGCATGGTCATGCGCGTGGACATCGTCGCCAACGCCCTCGACGAGGCCCGCGAGGACGATGGGTACGTCATCCACATGAGCCCGGCAGGCAAGCGCTTCACCCAGGCCGACGCCGAGCGCCTGGCGAAGCGGGACCATCTGGTGCTGCTCTGCGGCCACTACGAGGGCATCGACGCCCGCATCGAGCACGTGGTGGACGAGGAGATCAGCCTCGGCGACTTCGTGCTCACCGGCGGTGAGCTGGCCGCGTGCGCGATCATCGATGCCGTGGCGCGCCTGCAGCCCGGGGTGCTCGGCAACGCGGAGAGCGCGCTCGAGGAGAGCTTCACCAGCGGGCTCCTGGAGCATCCCCAGTACACCCGTCCCCGCGAGTGGCAGGGGCACGAGGGGCCTGACATCCTGCTGTCCGGTCACCACGCCAACATCGCCGCCTGGCGGCACGAGCAGGCCCTGGAGCGCACCCGGGAGCGCCGGCCGGACCTGCTGGACGCAACCCGCGGTGGCTCCACCGACGCCCGGGACGTTGACGACCCGGCCAAGCGCGGATAGCGGGGGCCGGTTCCGCGGACGGTGTGTGGCGACCCACCACTGGTGTCCCCCGCGTCCGTCACCCGGCAGACCGCGCCCGTCCAGGGCTCGCCTGCGGGCCTGACCGGCGGGGCTCGCACACCGGGCTCCGCGTCTCGTCGATTCCGTGATTTTCAGAGGTCCGTCATGAGCCTGCTCGAGCAGATTGAGAGCGAGATCATCGCCAGCCGCACGCGTCCGACCATCGACGTGCGCCCCGGTGACACCGTGCGCGTCCACGTGCGCATCACCGAGGGCAAGAACTCTCGCATCCAGGTGTTCGAGGGCACGGTCATCCGCATCAAGCGCGGCGGCCCCCGCACCACCTTCACCGTGCGCAAGATGGCCTCGGGCGTCGGCGTGGAGCGGATCTTCCCTGCCTCCTGCCCCAACGTCGAGAAGATCGAGGTCACGGCCCGCCACAAGGTGCGCCGCGCCAAGCTGCACTACCTGCGCAGCCTCCAGGGCAAGGCCGCCCGCCTCAAGCCCATCCGCGACTTCCAGCCGATCATGTCGCAGGCCGCGACCGACGGTCCGAAGCGCAAGCGCCGCGGCAAGAAGCGTCGCCGCGCGATGGGCGACCAGGACTGAGCGGTCCGCCTGCCGCAGTGTTCACGGCGTGCTCGGAGTCGAGGTGACGAGCCACGACGCCGAGGCACGCCGTGCTGCGTGGCAGGAGGGCCTGCAGGCCGAGGCCTACGTCGCCGACCTGCTGGCTCGGGTCGGCTGGACCGTGCTCGACCGCAACTGGTCGGGCGGGGGAGGGGAGCTGGACGCGGTCGTGCTCCGCGACGGCAAGCTCCGCATGGTCGAGGTCCGCGCCCGCACCGATGATGAGGTCGTGCCGGTCGAGGAGACCATCACGACCCACAAGCGCGCCCGCCTGCGCAGCGCCGCCCGCGCCTGGCTGCTCGACCACGAGCCCGACTACGACGAGGTCGCCTTCCTGGTCGCCCTGGTGGATCTCGGCACCGACCCCTGGTCCGTGACCTGGATCGACGACGCCTTCGACGGAGCCTGACGTGCCGCTCTTCATCGTCGCCACCCCGCTGGGCACCCTCGACGACCTGTCGCCTCGCGCGCGCGAGGTGCTCGGCACCGTCGCGGTCATCGCCGCCGAGGACACCCGCATGACGCGCAAGCTCCTCGGCGCCGTCGGGATCGCCGCCCCAGAGCTGGTCGCTCTGCACGCCCACAACGAGGCCAGCCGCGCCGAGCGCCTGGCCGAGCGCGCGCTGACCGAAGACGTCGCCCTCGTCAGCGACGCCGGCACGCCGGCGGTGTCCGATCCCGGTCGCCTCCTGGTCGAGCGCTGCCTCGCCGAGGGCGTCGAGATCCGCTCTGTGCCCGGCCCCAGTGCGCTGGCTTCCGCCCTCGCAGCCAGCGGGCTGTCGACCGCACCGTCCACGTTTCTTGGCTTTCCTCCTAGAAAAGGCCTGGAGGGTGCCTGTCGCGAGGCCCTCGCCCGCCCCGAGACCCTGGTGTTCTTCGAGGCGCCCAGCCGGGTCGTGCGCCTCGTCGCCACCCTCGCCGAGCTGGCGCCCCACCGCGACGGCGTGCTCTGCCGCGAGATCTCCAAGCGCTTCGAGGAGATCGTCCGCGCGCCCCTGCCCGCCCTGGCCGCCCAGCTCGCCGACCGGGAGATCCGCGGCGAGTGCGTCGTGCTGGTCGGGCCGGGTGAGCCCCTGGTCGAGACCCCCGCCGAGCTGCGTAGCGACCGCACCAAGGACGTGGCCGCCGCCCTCGCCGAGCGCTGGGGGGTGAAGAAGCGCGACGTCTACCAGCGCCTGCTCGACCTCGAGCGCGAGCTGGGCGGCGGCTGACCGGTCGGGTCCGGGGTGCGCGCGTCCGGGCATGGCCTAGGATGCGGCTGCCACCTGGGAGTGCCCATGCCGACCTCCGACGAAGCCCTCGCCGCGCTGCTCGCCCTCGATGAGGAGGAGCTCGCCACCTACTGCCGCGCCATCGAGATCGACGGTGCGATCGCCCAGGTGCTGCGCCTCAAGCTCGACAAGGGCCAGGAGCTGTGGGTCAGCCGCGGCGGGCTGATGGCCTACCAGGGCATCGACTGGAAGCTCAAGGTGCCCGGCGGCGCGGGCAAGGCGGTCGGCCGCATGCTGTCCGGCGAAGGCGCGGCCCTCGTGCGGGTCACCGCCCACCGCGACAACGCCGACGTGGTGATCAGCAGCAACCAGCCCGGGCGCCTCGCCACCTGGGACCTCGACCGCGGACCCATCGTCTGCACCAGCGGCAGCTTCGTGGCCGCGCTGGGCGAGGTCGACATCGACGTCACCATGGCCCGCTCGGCCGGGGCGATGGCGTTCGGCGGCGCCGGCCTGTTCCTGCAGAAGCTGTCCGGCACCGGCATCGCGGTCGTGCACGGCTCGGGCGACTTCATCCCGGTCGAGCTGGCCGCGGGGGAGAAGCTCCTGGTCAGCACCGGCAACCTGGCCGTCTTCTCCGCGAGCGTGGCCTACGGCATCCGCGGTACCGGCGGCTGTCTCAAGGCGATGTTCGGCGGCGAAGGCCTGTTCATGACCGAGCTGACCGGGCCGGGGTGGGTGATGCTGCAGAGCCTGAAGAAGGTGCCGGTCGCCGCGAAGAAGGGTGCTGCGCAGTAGGGGAGACTGGGGAGACTGGCGAGAGTGCCGTTGCTGCGGGGCAGAGGAGTGGCGGGGCGGTCTCTGGTCTCTGGTCTCTGGGGCCCTCTGCGAGCGGGGCGGCGAGGACGAAGTTCCGCCATGCTTCGGCCGGTGCTCGCGGCGTCGTTCGACGATCCCGAGGTCCGCACCGACACGCACCAACGACCTTGGATGCCTGTGGGCCCAGAGACCAGAGACCAGCGACCAGAGACCGTCCCGCCCCTCCCCCGCCGGAAGTGACGCGACCCCCACCCGACGATCCCGCCCCTCAGCGGATCTTCACCCGCACGTCGATCCCGAACCGCGTCTGCACCGAGTCCAGCGTGCTCCGCACCTTGTACGGGTGCTCGATCCGCCAGGGCAGCGCCCAGAAGGCCTTCGACCAGATGCGGATCTCCACCGGATCCGCCGCCTCGATGTCGAACGCAGCGCCCGCGTGCCAGCCCAGGCGCTCTGCGCGCTGCACCGCGATCTTGCGGGATGAAGCCAGCACATCCGGCAGGTAGACCCCCGACGGGATCAGCTGCGGGCTGCGGTAGCCGAGGCCCGTGTTCAGGTCGAAGTCGACCCGGGTGTCCGCGTCCTGCTTCGTCATGCGCAGCTCGATGCCGCCGATCACGTCCAGTCGGTGGCCGGGGGCGACCTGCAGGTCCAGGGTGCCGCCCTCCCCGTCGGGCACGCTGACCGACCGCGGGGTCGTGATCTGCCAGTCTGCCGTCATGTACGGGCTCGACACGTCGTGATCCCGGCTGAACGCCCCCGCGAGGCGGTAGGTCGGCCCACCCTCGCCGGCTCCGCGGCGGCCGGCCTCGTTCTCCTCCCAGAAGGTCCGCGTCGGGGGCGTGCGCACCGCCACGTCCAGGCGCCAGGTCACCTGGTGCTCCTTCGCGAAGCGCTCGGCGAAGGGCTGAAACGCCATGCCCAGCCAGAAGCCCTCGAGCCCGCCGCCCTTGTACGTGGGCAGATCGGTCGCGGCCGGGCCGCCCAGGTACGTGCCGCGCCCGGTGACCGGGTCCTGCAGCATCGGGTGACCCTCGGTGAAGCGCAGGGTCCGGTCAGCCAGCACGTCCACGCCGGCGGTGACCGCCACGCCCTCGACGAAGGAGAACGCCCCGCGGAAGGCGAGCTGGTGGCCGATGTCCTGGCGCCGTCCGACCTCCACCGGGCCGTCGTCGCCGTCCTCCTCCAGGCCGGTCCAGTCCACGGCGGCCTCGTAGCCGATGGACACGTCCGCGCGCAGGGCGGGGGGCAGCTCGGTCTCGCTGGCGCCCAGGCCCAGCGACGAGAGGAGGAGGATCAGCATGGGCGCAGCCTACTACGGGTCGCGCAGCCCGTACTCCTTCATCTTGGTCTGCAGGGACTTGCGGGAGATGCCGAGCCGCCGCGCCGCGCGGGTGACGTTGCCCTCTTCCGCCTCCAGCACGCGCTGGATGCGGGCGCGCTCGAGCTTGGCGGTGTGGACCCGGACGTACTCCTTCAGCCCCATGTCATCGATGTCCTCGCTGCCCGGGACCGTGACCGCGCCGCCGCGCCGGAGGCCCGGCAGGTCGGCGAGGTGGATGGTGTCGCCCTCGGACAGGAGCACCGAGCGCTCCATGAGGTTCTCCAGCTCGCGGATGTTGCCCGGCCAGCTGTGCTCCAGCAGCGCGGCCATGGCGTCGGGGGCGACCCGGCGGACGTCCTTGGCCAGGCGCTCGTTGAAGCGGACCAGGAAGTGCTCGACCAGCAGCGGGATGTCGTCGATCCGCTCGCGCAGGGGCGGCAGGTGGATGGGGATGACGTTGAGCCGGTAGAACAGGTCCTCGCGGAAGGCCCCCTGGTCGACCGCCTGGGCAAGATCGACGTTGGTCGCGGCGATCACGCGGACGTCGACCTCCTGGGTCCGCAGCCCGCCGACCCGGTCGATGCGGCGCTCCTGCAGGGCGCGGAGGATCTTGACCTGCATGTCCTTGGGCAGCTCGCCGACCTCATCCAGGAACAGGGAGCCGCCGTCGGCGATCTCGAAGCGGCCGGGCTTGCTGGTGACGGCGCCGGTGAACGCGCCCTTCTCGTAGCCGAAGAGCTCGGCCTCGAAGAGGTTCTCGGGGATGGCGCCACAGTTGATCTGGATGAACGGCCCGTCCGCGCGGGGGGAGCGCTGGTGGAGCGCCCGGGCGACCAGCTCCTTGCCCGTCCCGGATTCGCCCGTGATGAGGACGGTCGTGGGCGAAGGACCCACCTTTTCGACCAGGTCGAACAGGTCCTTCATGGGGCGGGACTGGCCGATGATCCCGTATTGACCGACCCGGTCGCCCTCGAGGTGGCGGCGGGCGTTGCGCATCTCGGTCGCGAGCGCCTTGGTGACGACCGCAGCGAGCTCGTCCTGGTCGAAGGGCTTGGTGACGTAGTCGAACGCGCCCTGCTTGATCGCCTCGACCGCGCTGTCGACCGTGCCGTGGGCCGTGATCAGGATCACCGGCAGTCCAGGCTGGTTCTCACGGATCCACGCCAGGAGCTCCATGCCGCCCACGACCGGCATCTTGAGGTCGCTGATGACGACGTGGAAGACCTCCTCCTGGAGGATCGCGATGGCGTCCGCTCCGTCCCCGACGGCATGGGTCTCGTGTCCGCGCCGACGCAAGTGAGCTGTCAGCACCTTCCGGATGCTGGGCTCGTCGTCGACGATGAGGATGCGGCGGCTCATGCAGGGACCTCCCGACCGCCTCGGGGGTACCACACCCCGCGTCCCGCCACAAAGCGTTGACGTGTCCACACCGCAAGCGCCTGCGCCATGCGCTACCTTGTCGGCGCTCCGGCGTGGCTCGGGCACTTGTCTCGAGCTGTCGTCATCCTGACCGTCGTCGAATCCAGCGCACATGATGCGGGTCTACGGACCCCGACGCCCTGGAGGCCCTCCATGACCTGGCTCCGCAACACCGCCATCGCACTCGTCTTCGCCCTGCCCGCCATCACCGCGACCGCGGGCGGGGAGGCCGTCAGCGACTTCACCCTGCGCGACCTGCAGGACCAGAAGGTGACCTTGTCCGAGCACAAGGACGAGGTCGTGCTCCTGCAGTTCTGGGCTACCTATTGTGGGCCTTGCAAGGTGGAGATGAAGCACCTGAACGAGATGTACAACGAGATGAAGGCCGCGGACAAGCCCTTCGTCGTGCTCTCGGTCAACAGCGACGACGCCCGCATGAAGCGCCAGGTGGAGCGCTACATCGCGCAGAAGCAGTACACCTTCCCCGTCCTGCTCGACCAGGACAGCAGCGTCACCGGGCACTACAACCCGAACAAGACGCTTCCCTACAACGTGCTCATCGGCAAGGACCACACCATCGCCAAGCGATACAGCGGGTACAACCCGGGCGATGAGAAGAAGCTCCACGCTGACGTCGAGGCGGAGCTCGCCAAGTAGTCCCCTCGCCGGTCCCCACCGACCTGGTCGCGGAACAGCGGGCGGGGCTCAGGTGTCGGGGCCCTGCAAAGCCGTGGCCCCCTCCATTGACAGGTCCCGCGCCCTTTCCCTAGATCTGCGTCCTCCCCACCGAGGTGACTCCCCATGAAGCCCTCCCTTCCTCTCGTTGCGGCTGGTGTGTTGCTGGTCGCGTCCACCGCCAGCGCGGGCCGCGTCAAGAGCACCCAGGTCGAGGCGTCCTCGTACTACCCGCCCGAGAACGGCGTCACGTACATGCCCAAGAACGCCACCGACGGGAAGCTCGCGACCAGCTGGGTCGAGGGCGAGGAGGGCAGCGGCCTCGGCAGCTGGCTCAAGCTGCACGTGCCCGCCGGCACCAAGCTCGAGGGCGTCAAGATCTGGGGCGGCCTGTGGGCGTCCTACGACTACTGGACCCGCGCCCCGCGGCCCAAGCAGCTCGAGTTCAAGTTTGCCGACGGCTCCACCGAGGTCCTCGACCTCGAGGACAAGATGGAGGCCCAGACGCTGATGTTCGCCAAGGCGCACGACACCAGCGAGGTCCGGGTCCGCATCAAGGCCATCTACAACGGCACCACCTGGTTCGACTCGGCGATCTCCGAGATCCAGCTGATCGACACCTCCACCTCCGATCACGTCGAGGCCAAGGCCTTCAACGTCAGCTCCAAGCTCCCCGATGACGGCGACGGCAACTACAACCCCGCCAACGTCGTGGACGGCGTCGCCGACTCCATGTGGTGCGAGGGT
This sequence comes from uncultured Pseudomonadota bacterium, assembly GCA_937891875.1. Lineage (GTDB taxonomy): Bacteria > Myxococcota_A > UBA796 > UBA796 > REDI01. The sequence continues at coordinate 9,934 of CALATR010000530.1, forward strand.
AGCAAGGACGGCGACGGCCAGGGCGAGTGGATCGAGGTCGACTTCGGCGGCCAGAAGAGCATCAGCGAGCTGACCCTCATCAACGGCGTCGGCGGCGACCTGAACGCCTGGAAGAAGAGCAACCGCACCACCAAGGCGACCCTGACCTTCTCGGACGGCTCGACCCAGGTGGTGGACATCAAGGACTTCTTCCTGCCCCAGACCACCAAGTTCAGCCCGAAGCAGACCAGCAAGGTCCGCGTGACCTTCGACGAGGTCAGCAAGGGCGTGGAGTACAACGACCTCTGCGTGAGCGAGCTGTACTTCAAGTAGGGGGATCGGCGGGCCGGGACGGATGTGCGTCCGTGGCGGGCCGTGGCGGTCTGGTGCAGTGGCGGGCCGTGGCGTCTGTGCGCCGGTGGCGGGCCGTGGCGGGAGAACGGGAGTGGCGGCCCGGTCTCCAGTCTCCAGTGCGCCGGTGGCGGGCCGTGGCGTGAGTGGGCCGGTGGCGGGACGTGGCGTGAGAGCGGGAGTGGCGGCCCGGTCTCCAGTCTC
>CALATR010000531.1 GCA_937891875.1 uncultured Pseudomonadota bacterium
GGGGAAGGCGAGCCACTGCTTGAGCGCGCGCGAGCCCATCGCGGTGGCGGTGCGATCGAGCAGCCACAGCAGGGTGCCCTTCCTGCGACCGCCGAGGAGCGTCCGGGAGATCTCCAGGTTTCGTCGCGTGGTGTCGTCGAGGACCATGAAGCCCTCGGGTCGGTAGGGCCGCAGGATGTGCACGTTCTGCAGGGCGCCGCCGGACAGATCGCGGCCGTAGCGGACCAGGGCGCCAGCCGCGCGCACGCCGGCCTCCTGCTCGTCGACCCCGAAGCCCGACAGGTCGGCCACACCCAGCAGCTCGCGCAGCTCGCGCACGGCCTCGTTGAAGGTCCAGGCCTCGGGCTCGATGCGGGAGAGCAGCGTCTTGTGCCGGGACAACGCCGCCTTCAGGCCAGCGTGCTCGGTGAGGGTCGGCCCGAGCAGGGCCTCGCGGGGCTCGAAGCGGTGGACCTCGCCGATGGCGGCGTCCACGTCGACGACGGTGGTGCAGCGGAGGTCGCCGGTGCTCACATCGAGGAAGGCGACGCCCACGCTCCCGTCGATCTCGACGATGGCGGCCATGTGGTTGGGCTCGCGGGCCTGGAGCGAGGTCGGGTCGAGCACGACGCCGGGGGTGACGACGCGCACCACCTCGCGGCGCACCAGCCCCTTGGCCTCGGCGGGATCCTCGACCTGCTCGGCAATGGCGACGCGGTAGCCGGCCTCGGTGAGCTTGGTGACGTACCCGGCGGCGGCGTGGTGGGGCACGCCGGCCATGGGGATCGGGTTGTCCTCGTGCTTGTTGCGGGCGGTGAGCGCGATGTCGAGGACCTGGGCGCACAGCTCTGCGTCGTCGAAGAAGCCCTCGTAGAAGTCCCCCATGCGAAAGAACAGGATCGCGTCGGGGTGGCCCTCTTTGAGCGAGGTGTACTGCTGGAACATGGGCGTCATGGCGGGGGCCCGGGGCGAGGAGGCAGGCGCGCGGTGCGCGGGGAGGCGGGACCGTCGGTTAACCGCCCGCGGGCCGTGAAGTGGTGCGCTAACGTTCGAACCGCCTCGCGCGTCCTGGGGTCGTGCTGACCATCGAGACCCGAGCCACCGACCTGCAGAGCCACGTCGCCGCCGCCCGCGGAGGCGATCGGCGCGCGTGGCGGCAGCTCTACGACGCCCACGCTCCGGCGGTGCACGCGGTGCTGCTGGCCCGGGTCGACCCCATCGAGGCGGACGATCTCGTACAGGACACGTTCATGAAGGCGCTGGAGCACCTGGACCAGCTGCAGGACGACGGCGCCTTCGGACCGTGGGTGCTGACGATCGCCCGCAACCTGGCCCACAGCCACCACCGCAAGCGCTGGCGCTGGACCCGGCTCACCCGGGTGATCGCGTTCCGGCCGCCGCCGACCAGCGAGGCGCGCGAGGCGCTCGAGGCCATCCGGAGCCTGCCCGAGGCCTACCAGGAGCTCCTGCTGATGCGCCTGGTCGAGGGCATGACCGGACCGGAGATCGCCGAGAAGATGGGGCGAACGCCGGGCTCGGTCCGGGTGTCCCTGCACCGGGGGATGAAGCTCCTGCGAGCGGCACTGGGAGAAGCCGATGAGTGACTACCTCGAGCACGGCACCGGCACGCCGGATCCCACGGTTCAACGCCTGGAGTCGACCCTTCGCCCCCTGCGTTGGCGGAGGCGTCCCCCGGTGTGGCCCGCCGCTGCCGCGGTCGCCCTCGCTGCCGTCGCTGCCGCCTTGCTCCTGTGGCTGTTCCCGTCCCAGCCGGCACCGTGGTCGACCTTCACCGCCTCGTGCCAGGGCTGCACCTGGGAGGCAGGCCAGCCTCTGGACACGACCGAGCCCGCGCGCGCCCGGATCGCCGACCGCGGCGAGCTGCGCGCCGACGCGGGGGCGAAGATCGTGCGCGTGGCCCAGGAGGATGGTGCCCGCTTCCGCCTCGACCGCGGCCGGGTCGAGGTCAGCCTGGTCGCGCCGGCCAACTGGCTCGTCATCGAAGCCCCCGGCGTCGAGGCCATCGACCTGGGGTGCGCGTACGCCCTGGACGTGGACGCGGGTGGCCACGGCGTGCTTGTGGTGCGCTCGGGCGCGGTAGCGCTTCAGGGCACGACCCGGACGGAGGTCCTCATGGGAAGCGCCGCTGCCACCTGGCCTTCCGGCTACACCGGCCTGCCCGTCCGGCTGGACGCACGCCGGGAGCTGGTCGAGGCGGTGGATGCGTGGGACCGCGGCGACCGGACCGACGTGGCACCGATCCTGGCGGCGGCGTGGCCGAACGACGCCGTGACCGTGTGGCACCTGCTGGACCGGCTGGACGACCGGGACCGCCGGGAGATCGTGGTCGACCGCCTGCTGGAGCTGATCCCACCGGTGGGCGCGGCGGAGCGGGAGGCGCTGCTCGACGGGGACGATGGCGCGATGGACCGGTTGTTCGGGACGCTGGTGGGGCTGTGGGAGCCGGTGGAGGAGGTGCGGTTCTGAGGGGGCGGGGAGGTGCAGAGCAGAGGACAGTGCAGGTTCGAGGAGTTCTTTACCATGCGGCCCGGCGGTGCCGCTGCGGGTCGGTCACCGCCGCCGGGAGACCATCACGACGAGGCCCATGGCGAGGGCAATCCAGGCGAGGTTGGGGTCGCTGACCACGTCGCAGCGGCAGCCGCCGCCGGGGGGCGGGACGTCGGCGAGGGCGGTCACGGGGAGGAGGAGCAGGGCGAGCGGGAGGAGGCGATGCATGGGAGCTCCAGCGGCAGAGGGGGCGAGCGGGATGATACGTCGGGCGGTCGGACATCGGGAGCCGGGCGGCCGAACACGCCCGCCGGGCACCGGGGGCACCGGGGGTCAGATCGTCGGGGTCAGGACGAGAGAGGTTGCAGTTCACCCCGGCAGATCGTCGGGGTCAGGACGAGAGAGGTTGCAGTTCACCCCGACCGCGGCCCATTTGGTCCCGGAAGGGGGGCAGGACGAGAGGGGGTGCATCTGGCGATGCGAAGGTCCAACCCCTCACGTCCTGACCCCGACGGGAGCGGCGCGCGGACACCAATCCCGTGGCGACGCCATCATCGAGGAACGAGGAGACACC
>CALATR010000532.1 GCA_937891875.1 uncultured Pseudomonadota bacterium
GCGCGGCGACGGCGCCCTCACCCTGCGCACCACCCGTCCGGTGTTCGCGCGCCTGCACCGCATGGTCGAGCAGGACAGACGCCTGGTTCCGGTGTTCGAGCGCGATCTCGGCCACGCGCCGTTCGACCGGATCCGGGTCGGCCGCGGCTCCTGGCTGCTCACCCTGCACGCCGACGACGGGGTCGAGGTTCGCTACCCGGTGCTCATCGAGCGCGGCCAGCACTGGAACGGCGTGGCGCCGGACGAGGCGGAGCCGACCCCGATCTGGATCCCGGCCCAGGGAGACCTGGGTCCCGACGACCGCTACGTGCCCGCGGGCTACAGCATCATCGGCGGGGACCCCGAGGCGGCGGACGGCCTGCCTCGCCAGCGGGTGTGGGTCGACGGCTTCGTGCTCTCGCGCTTCCCGGTCACGCTGCAGGCCTGGCGGGACTTCGTCCAGGAGCTCGTCGACGCCGGCGACCAGGACGCGGTCGAGCTCTGCTGGCCCCGCACCCGCCTCGCGACCCCGTTCCTGGTCCGCGACCAGGAACGGGTGGAGATCTCGTCCACCTACGATCCCACGCAGCCGGTGACCGGGGTCTGCTTTGCCGCCGCAGCGCTGTATGCCGCGCGACGGGGACGCCGGCTGCCCACCGGCGTCGAGATCGAGAAGGCGGGTCGCGGCGTCGATGGACGGTTCACCCCGTGGGGGGACGTCGAGGAGACCCGCTGGAGCCGGGTCGCCCGCAGCCTCCCCCGCCCGGCAGCGCTGATCTCGGTCCACGCCTTCCGCACCGACGAGAGCGTCTACGGGGTGCGCGGCCTCGCCGGGAACGCCCGCACCTGGTGCGGCAACTGGTGGAGCCCGGAAGGACCCATCCGCGATGGACGGGCGACCGGCGGACCGGAACACGGAACGCACCGGGAGGTCCGCGGGGGGACATTCAACGGGCCCGGGACCCTGCAGCGAACGGCCCAGCGCTTCGGCGATCCCGCGGAGAGCCGCTTCGACATCCTCGGCCTGCGCCTCGCCGCCGACCTGCCCGGCTAGTTGATCTCGTCCACGGCCTTGTACCAGGGGTCCGGCGGGTTGCTGGGTGCCTGGATGACCCGATCCCTGGTCTGGCTGGATGACGACCAGCCCAGCGCCAGGTAGCCATCCACCTGGGACGTGCTCCAGTACTTCACCTTGTGCAGGGTGGTGCCGTTCATGGCGATCTCGATGTAGACCTGGGCCTGCTGGTTCTGGCTGTGCCCCTGGTTGTCGTACACGTCGAACGTGTAGGGGCCGAAGACGTAGTTGCCGTTGAACGACGGCCCGTTGGTGTCCGTGTGCCAGGCGTTCTCTGTCTGGGAGAAGGCCTGCCCCTGGGGGGTGACCGTTCCGCTCCAGCCCGTGAGATCGAGGGTGTACGCCTGGTTCTGCGAGGTGGCCGCCGACGGGGCGAGCTTCATCTTGGCGACCTGGGAGAGCTTGTCCGCGAGCTGGTCGGAGCAGAAGTACTGCACGGTGGCCGCCTCGACCGGGGTGCTGTGGCCTTGCTGGTAGGTCACCGTGACGCCGTGGTTCGCGTTCGGCTTGGACCCGGCGACCGGGCCCAGCACCGAGTACCAGCTGTTGTGGCCGGTCTGCTGCAGCTCCATCGTGATCACGCCCGGATGATCACTTCCCGAGCCGATCTCCTTGCCCCGCCGGTTTCCGTCGGGAACGAACGTGATGTCCTCGGGCCCCGCGTCCGCGTCGGGGAAGTTGAACGGCAGCATGGGCGCGTACAGCCCGCCCGAGAGCTGGGCCTGCTGCCCGTCGTAGCCGAGCGCCTGCATGATGGAGCGCGTGCGGAACAGCACCTCCTGGTAGCTGCCGCGGACGAAGCGCACCCCGGCGTGGGTGTCGGTGCGCCACTGGGTGAGCGCCGTGACCAGGCAGAAGGTGAACACCCCGCGCCACGCGCCGTCGATCTGGGACTCGTAGGCGGTGTCCCACAGGCCCGCACCCAGGAGCAGGCGGCTGCGGGGCACGACCTTGTCCTCGGCCGGGGGTGCGCCGATCAGGACCTCGTGCTGCAGGCTGCTGTAGCAGGCATCGACCACGATGGTGACCCGGGTCGACAGGGCCCCCAGGGCCAGCTCGATCTCGGCCATGGTGACGACGCCGTCGAGGCCCTGCGGCGACCGGGTGGCGTCGGAGAACGCGAGCGCCATGCGGGCGCCCTCGATGAAGCTCTTCTGGTCCGGCTCGCACGCGCCGTGGCCGCTGAAGGAGATGACCGCGGTGCGCTTGTCGTCCTCGCGCAGGAACTCGCGCAGGGCACCGAGCGCCATCGTGAACGCGTCCTTGGTCGCGATCCCGACGTTGGCCTCGGGCAGGCCCACGTCCTTCGCCTGGACCCGCGGCGAGGTGAGCAGGGTGCAGTGCTCGGGATCGACCTGCAGGGTGCCGCGCCCGAAGGCCAGCATGGTGCGCGCGTCCCGCACCGCGCCTTTCAGGTCCGGGGATCCGGTCAGGTGGGGGTATGCGTTGACGCCAACAGCAAGGACAAAGGTCTTCTCGTTCATCGGGGGCCTCCGTGGGCCCAACCTCGCACGGCGGGAAGGTCCCGCGCCGTAACAGCGGATTTCGTCGCGCCTCGAACCCGTTGCGGTCGGTTCAGCCAGAGTGCGAGGACATCCAGGATCCGATGGGTTCCCAGACGTACCTCGGGGCGCGGCTGCCCAGGATCACGTCGATGTGGCCCCAGTGGCCCTCGTGGTCGAAGGGCTCGAGCAGGAGCAGCTGCTTGTCCGAGCTGCGCGATGCGCGGTAGCAGGCCTCGGCGTCCTCGTGGGTGACCAGCGGATCGCGGTCGCCAGCGATGACGAAGATCGGCAGGTCCAGCGCCTCGAAGGCCGCGGCGTAGGGGAAGGCCTCCCCGCCTGCCCAGCGCGCCATCTGCATCCACACCTCGACGCTGGTCCAGTCGAAGCCGCGCTCGAGGCGTTCCTCGACGAGATCGCGCTCCATCGAGCCCGGCGCCCACCCCGCCAGGGGCATGCCGTAGCCGAGCACGTCGGTCACCCGGTACATGCGCCCGAGCAGCTGGCCGGCCCAGCGGGTGCGGAAGCGGGCCGGGGCCTTGGTGAGCGCGGGCTCCAGGCGACGAGAGACCCGGGCGAGACCGCGAAGCGTCCGATTGTACCTTGCAAACTCGTAGACCCCAGCCAGGTGGACCAGCCCCCGGGTCGGCACCGCGACCGCCGCCCCGATGCACGCCGCCGCGCCCAGGCTGTGCCCCACCAGGAAGGCGGGCTCGTCCAGCTCGGCGAGCACGCGGAGCACGTCGTCGACGTACTCGGGGAAGGCCGTCGCGTTGCCCGCACCGTACGCCCGGCTGTTGCCGTGACCGCGCAGCTCGACATTGAGCACCTCGTGCCCCCGCGCCGCCAGCCACCCGCTCATCGACCGCCGCGAGATCCGCCAGGTGTAGCGGTTCTGGGCGAACCCATGCACCAGCACCACCGGGGGCAGGCTCGCCCCATCGGGCGGCGTCGTGCGCTCGATGGCGAGCGGTGGCGCGGTGTCGGTGGGCTCGAGACGCAGGCTCTGCACGCGCAGGGTCTCGAGGCGATCGCCGTGGATGATCTCGTCGACGAGAGAGTCGTTGAGCGGGGTCAGCATCGGCCACGGCTAACGCGGCGGGGCGGTCTCTGGTCCCTGGCCTCTGGGGCCCTCTGCGTACGGGGGCTTCTGGCCACACTTCCGGGAGCCCCGGCGCCGCGACCTGCGGCGACGTGGCTCGGTCGCGCTGCACAGGCCAAGGCGCGCGGAGCTCCGCGCCCTGCGTGCGCACCCGCCTGGCCGGCCCGCGACCAGCGACGTGGGCCCAGAGACCAGAGACCAGCGACCAGGGACCGCCCCTCCACTCCCCCGCGCGCACCAACGCGACCTCTCCCCCGCCCGCAGCGACGCGACTCCCCGTGAGAGGATCCCCGGCCCACCACGCTCGCCACTCCGCTCGCCGAGACCGCCATGACCCTCCCCGACCTCCTCGCCACCCTCCACCTCGCTCCCCACCCCGAGGGGGGCTTCTTCCGCGAGACCTTCCGCTCCACCCGGCTCGTCCCCGGTCCTGGCGGAGCGAGCCGGGCCGCGTGCACCCAGATCCTCTACGCCCTGGGCGCCGGCGACTTCTCCGCGTGGCACCGGGTCGCGTCCGACGAGCTGTGGCAGCACCACGAGGGCGGCGCACTCGAGCTGCACGTCATCGACCACGCCGGCCATCGGGTCAGCGTGCTGGGGGCGGTCTCGGACGGACACGTGCCCCAGGGCTTCGTGCCCGCCGGAGCCTGGCAGGCGGCGCGACCGGTCGAGGATGGTGCACCCTACGTGCTCGTCGGCTGCACCGTGGCCCCCGGGTTCGACTTCGCCGACTTCGAGCTCGCCGACCCAGGGGAGATGTTCACGGATCACCCAGGTCTCGAGCCGATCATCCGCGAGCTCGCGCCCAGGTCGAGCCAGGCCTGAAGAACCGCTCGGCCTGATCCGATGACCTCTCCGACTCGCGCAGTCGGAGGAAGCCGTGATCTCCCGTTTCGCCCTCGCCCTTCCCCTCACCCTCGTCATCGCCTGCAACGCGGCGCCCGAGGGCCTGACCGTGGCACTCGGCCCCGACGGCGCGACCACGTCCGACGACCTCGTGCTCAGCCTGCCGACCGAGGCCACCGACAAGAACCGCAACGACGAGGTGGTCTACGAGGTCACCTGGTCGGTCGACGGCGTCGAGGTCCCCGAGCTGGCCGACACCTTCACCGTGCCGTCCTCCCGCACCGAGCACGGCCAGACCTGGTCGGTCGACGTGGTCGCGACGGATGGACGCAAGCCCGCCGAGGCCGTCAGTGCCTCGATCATCATCGCCAACACGCCTCCGGACGCCACGTTCTCCGCCAGCCCCAAGGGCGACGCCCTGACGACCGAGGACCTCGTCGTCAGCGTGGAGACGAGCGACGTGGACGGCGACGACGTGACCGTCACCTACACCTGGACCGCCGACGGTGCCGCCACCACCTACGACGGCGACACCGTTCCCGCCGAAGCGACCACCAAGGGCCAGGCCTGGCACGTCGACGTGCAGGTGGGCGACGCGTGGGACACGCTCCCGGCGTTCAGCGCCGACTTCGACGTCGTCAACTCCGTGCCCACGGTGGGCGCCGCCCGGGTCGATCCCCAGCTGGCCTACGAGGCGACCACCCTGAACTGCAAGGGCGGCGGCTGGCGCGACGCGGACGGAGATCCGGCCACCTATGAGACCGCCTGGAAGGTCAACGGCTCGACCGTCTCGACCGACGCGACCCTGACCGGCGAGCTCTTCGATCGCGGCGACGTCATCACCTGCGCCCTGACCCCGATCGACGACGAGTCCGTCGGCGTGCCGGCGAGCTCGGCACCCATCACCGTGCGCAACACCCAGGCGGTGGTCCTCTCCGGCTCGATCGTGCCGAGCGACCCCACC
>CALATR010000533.1 GCA_937891875.1 uncultured Pseudomonadota bacterium
CTGGCCGGCGCTTCGTCCGCAAGAACCTCGTCCAGTGGTTTGTCGGCCTCGAGATCCTGCTCGGCCTCCTCGGCGGCGCGTCCTCGGTCGTGCTGTTCGCGACCAGCGCCCTGCTCGCGCCCCTGCTGCCGGTCGTGTTCTACGGCCAGTGCGCCGTGCTCGGCGTGCTCGTCGGCCTCGAGATCCCGCTTCTCGTGCGGATCCTCCGCGATCAGCGCGGCTGGGAGGAGGCGCTGTCGGACACGCTCGCCCTCGACTACCTGGGCGCGCTCGCCGGCTCGCTGGCCTTCCCCCTGCTCGCCCTGCCCTTCCTGGGCCTGTCCCGCGCCAGCGTCGCCTTCGGCTTCCTCAACCTCGCCGTCGCCGGGCTCGGCATCGCGCTCGTTCCCCGGGGTCGCAAGCTGCTGATCGGGGGGCTCTCGGCGGCGGCGGTCGTGCTGTTCGCCCTGCTCCTCGGCAGCGGCCGCCTGGTCGGCTTCCTCGAGGACCAGCACTACGCCGACCACGTCGTGCACGCCGAGTCCAGCCCGTACGCCCGCATCGTCGTGACCCGCTGGCGCAACGACGTGCGCATGTACCTGAACGGCCACCTGCAGTTCAGCTCCATCGACGAGGCCCGCTATCACGAGGCCCTCGTCGTACCGGCCATGGAGGCGTCCGGCCGGCCGCCCCAGCGCGTCCTCATCCTGGGCGGAGGCGACGGTCTCGCCGCCAAGCGCGTGCTCGCCTACCCCTCGGTCCGCGAGGTGGTGCTGGTCGACCTCGATCCCGCGGTCGTGCGCATCGCCCGCCACCGCCCGGACCTGCGCGCCCTGCACGGCGGCTCCCTCGACGATCCCCGCGTCACCGTCATCCACGACGATGCGTTCACCTGGATCCAGGAGGACCCCCGCCGCTTCGACGTCGTGCTCATCGACCTGCCCGATCCCAACGCCCCCGGCCTGGCCCGGCTCTACTCGACCAGCTTCTACCAGAGCGTCGCCCGCCGCCTCGACGAGGGCGGCGTCATGGTCACCCAGGCCACCTCGCCCTTCTACGCGAAGGAGGCCTTCTGGTGCATCGAGCGCACCGTCGCCGCCTCCATCGACGACAGCCACCCCCGCGGCCGCATGCGCACGTACCCCTACCACGTGAACGTGCCGAGCTTCGGAGAGTGGGGCTTTGTCCTTGCGAGTCAGCGAGAGATCGACGTGGACGCCCTGGTCCCGACCATCGAGACGAAGGTGCTGACCCCGGAGTCGACCCGCGCGATGTTCGTGTTCCCCGCGGACATCTCACGGCCGGAAGGCGTGCAGGTGAACCGGCTCGATGACCCGGTCCTCTACGGGTACCACCTGAAGGGGTGGCGGGCGTTCAACGGGTAGGCGCGTCCTGGACGGTCGGGGTGACGCCAGGGGGAGGGCGGTCGTGGCGGGCCAGCGGACGCGGTGACGCCAGCGGGAGAGCGATCAAGGCGGGCCGGTCCCCAGTCCCCAGTCTCCAGTCCCCAGTCCGTGGACAGCGGGAGCCAGCCGTGGCGTTGGTGGTCCCGGTCGGACGGGCGGTGCGGGGTCGGGCAGGCTCCCTGCTGCCTCCTTGCCCGGTGCGGCGAGGCTCTCAGCAGTGCGCCTGGGTGTACGCGGCGGTTCCACCGCAGTTGGACTGGGGACTGGAGACTGGAGACTGGAGACCGAGCCTCCACTCCCCTGGTCCGAAGCAACGGCCGCTGCGCCCTCCACTCCCCTGCCCCGAAGCAACGGCCGCTCGCTCGCCACTGCCCGCAGCAACGGACGCCTCACCCATACCGAAGCACCTCCGCCCTCCGCTCCACGAAGCCAGCCCGCTCCCCTTCCCAGCTGTCGAACAGCGCGCGCAGGTCGCCGCCGGACTCGATGCACTCGCGCAGCTCCGTGTTGCCGGCCAGCAGGTCGATGGCGATCGGGTCGTCCACGAACTCGTAGGTGGCGGTGCGCCAGGCGAAGGCGTCGGGGTCGGCGCGGTAGAGGGCGTCCGTGACCACGCAGCCGAGCTCCCAGGCGTTGAGGCGATCGCGGTCGGTCAGGTGGATCTCCATGCCGGTGCAGCCGCGCTTGGCGTGCTTCTGAAAACCCGGGATGAACGCCGCGGGTCGGAAGGCGACTCCGTGGACGCCGGCGCGCTCGGCGCCCTGGGTGGCCAGCTTCACCAGGCGCTGGGGGTCGAGCCCGGGAGCGCCGACCAGGTGGAACGGGCGGGTCGTGCCGCGGCCCTCGGAGAGATCGGTGCCCTCGATGAGGCACAGCCCCGGGTAGAGCGTCGCCGTCTCGAGCGTCGGCATGTTGGGGGACGGGTAGACCCAGGGCAGGCCGGTCTGGTCGAACCACTGGTCGCGCCGCCAGCCGTCGACCTCGATCACCTCGTACCCGCACGAGATCCCGCAGTGGCGCAGGAAGTAGTCGCCCAGCTCGCCCATGGTCATGCCATGGCGGACCGCCAGCGGATAGGCACCGACGAAGCTCTCGAATCCGGGACGCACCACGTTGCCCTCGACGTGCTCGCCCGTGATGGGGTTGGGCCGGTCGAGGACCAGGACGTCCGTTCCCACCGTGCCGGCCACCTCCATGATGAAGCCGAGGGTGGCCTGGTAGGTGTAGAACCGCGCGCCGATGTCCTGGATGTCGAAGACCAGCACGTCGAGGTCCTCGAGGTGGGCCGGGTCGGGGTGCAGGCTGGCCTCGCTGTCCCCGTACAGGCTGACCGACGGGATGCCCGTGACCGGATCCCGCGCTTCGTCCACCCCTTCCATGTCCTGGGCGGTGGCGCGCACCCCATGCTCGGGCCCGAACAGGCGATCGATCTTCACCCCTGCGGCCAGCAGCAGGTCGATCGCGTGCTGGAACCGATGGTCGACGGCGGTGTGGTTGCAGCAGAGCCCGACCCGGCGTCCGCGGAGGAGGTCGAGGCGGTCGTCGAGGAGGACTTCGAGGCCGGATCGCATGCAGGCTCCAGGGCAGGAGCCGAGGGTATCGCCTGGGGATCGGGGGGCCAGTGGCGAGCGGCCGGTCGCGGTGGCACCAGCGGAAGTACGGTTGTGGCGGGCCGGTCTCCAGTCTCCAGTCTCCAGTCCCCAGTCCGCAAGCAGCATGGCGGGCCGTGTCGGTTCTGGTGCCGGTCGGCAGGGCATCGGCCGCTCCGGCGCTGTGCTCGGAGCGGTGTTGAACCAGGTGCTGCACCGCGAACGCATGCAGTGGTTCCGCCGTCGTTGGACTGGAGACTGGTGACTGGTGACTGGTGACTGGTGACCGAGCCTCCACTCCCCCGCTCGCAGCAACGCGACGCGCTCCCCGCCACTCCCCCGCTCGCCTACCGCACCGGCAGCCCCGCCAGCCTCCGCCCTACCGGATCCCACCCCGGCAGCCGCTCCCCGTCGAGCAAGGTCACCGGCGCGATGTGGCGACTCACCGACGCGATGTAGAGCGCGTCCCACGGGCCCGTCGCGTCCGGGGGCTGCAGACGGGTCTCGATGCCGAGGGCCTCGGCCCGCTTGAGCAGGGCGCGGCAGGTCGTGCTGCCCAGGATGCGGCCGTCCTGGGGGTGGGTGTACAGCACGCCGTTCACCACCGCGAGGATCGCGCTGGTCGTGCCCTCCACGAAGGCGCCGCGGCCGTCCACCAGCAGTACCTCGTCGACCTCCGCCCGAGCGACCGCCACCGACCAGCTCGCCCGGCTGCCGTGCTTCACAAAGCCAGGTAGATACGGATCTTCTCGCCAGACGCCCCGCACCGCCACGACCGCCCGATGCCGCCGCTCGGTGTCCAGGGGGGTCGCGACGATGACCCGGGTGCCACCGGCGGTCAGGGTCACGCGGATACGGGCGTGTCCCTTGATCTTCCGCGCGGCGATGTGCACGTCCCGCTCCAGCTCCTCCCGATCGTGGGGAGGCACGGCCGCCTCGTGGCAGGAGAGGTCGAGGCGGTCCAGGTGAGCCCCCAGGTTGTCCGGGATGCCCGAGACTGCGACCAGCGTCTCGAAGACGCTCCAGCCCAGGGTGAACCCGGGGTCGGTGACCGAGATGCCCGCGCGATCGAGCGGAAGCTCGGTGCCATTGACGATCGCCACGCCTTCCATGACAACTCCTGCGCCTGCCTTGTCCGGCCGACCTGGTGTCGATAGGGCGGCCGGACGGACGGGCAACCCCCCGCCCCTGCACCGAGGATGACATGGCTCGCTTCGAAGGTCTCGACTTCTACGACATCGACGCCCTCCTCACCGAGGAGGAGCGCGCCATTCGGGACAGCGTGCGGTCCTGGGTCGACGACAACGTCATCCCGATCATCGAGCAGCACGCGCGCGCGGGCACCTTCCCCACCCACCTGGCCCGCGAGATGGGCGAGATGGGCTTTTTGGGCGCCAACCTCGACGGCTACGGCTGCCCCGGGCTCAACAACATCGCCTACGGCCTCATCTGCCAGGAGCTGGAGCGCGGCGACTCGGGCATCCGCAGCTTCGCCAGCGTGCAGGGCAGCCTCGTGATGTACCCCATCCACGCCTTCGGCACCGAGGCCCAGAAGGAGACCTGGCTCCCCCGGCTGGCCGCCGGCGAGGCCATCGGCTGCTTCGGCCTGACCGAGCCCGACCACGGCAGCAACCCCAGCGGCATGGTCACCAAGGCCGAGGACAAGGGCAGCCACTACGTGCTCAACGGCGCGAAGATGTGGATCACCAACGGCACCCTCGCCGACGTGGCGGTGGTCTGGGCCAAGCTCGACGGCGTCATCCACGGCTTCATCGTCGAGAAGGGCATGGAGGGCTTCAGCGCCCCCGAGATGAAGGGCAAGCACAGCCTCAGGGCCTCGGTCACGTCGGAGCTGGTGTTCGACAACGTCGAGATCCCCAAGGAGAACCTGCTTCCGCACGTGAAGGGGCTCCGCGGCCCGTTCAGCTGCCTCAACAACGCCCGCTACGGCATCTCCTGGGGCGCCCTCGGCGCGGCCATGGCCTGCTTCCACGCCGCCCGGTCCTACTCGGTCGAGCGCACCCAGTTCGACCGTCCGATCGCCAGCTTCCAGCTGGTCCAGAACAAGCTGGCCTGGATGCTCCGCGAGATCACGAAGGGCCAGCTCCTGGCCTGGAAGCTGGGCAAGATGAAGGACGACGGCTCGCTCATCCACGAGCAGATCAGCCTCGCCAAGATGAACAACGTGGACATCGCCCTGCAGATCGCCCGGGTCGCCCGCGACATTCACGGTGCTAACGGCATCCTCGATGAGTACCCGGTCATGCGCCACATGGCGAACCTCGAGTCGGTCTACACCTACGAGGGCACCCACGACATCCACAACCTCATCCTGGGGCGGTGGATCACCGGAATCCAGGCATTCGTCTGAAGCGCGTCATGACCGCACAGTCTGCTTGACCGTGGCCTCGGATTCGCCTACCGTCGCCTCCGCAAGGCCCGGAGTTGCGGGTCTATCTGGAGGTTCGATGAACTGGATTCGCCCGGTGACTGCGATTGCGGTCGGCGTGGTGGCAATCGGTGCGTCGGCGTGCGGCCCGCGCGTCATCACCGACATCACGCTCAACCCGTCGACGGCGAAGGTCACGTACGTGAAGCGGTCGTTCCTGTTCCCGGAGACCGGGATCGTGGAGTGCCAGCGTGCCGAAGACGGCACGCTGTCGAACTGCAAGCGGATGGAAATCACCTGGCGCAAGCCCGGTCAGTGAGGGAAACCATGAACAAGCTCGCACCGATCCTGCTCGGGCTCGTCCTGCTGACTTCCGGCTGCACCACCCGGTACATCTACGGCGTCCAGGACACCCCCATCTCCACCGACGCCGGTCGTCCGTCGACCATCGTGCAGGTGGCCGAGACCACCTGGTACGCCTTCATCCCCGTGATGAAGGACGTGTACTACGAGTGCCGCAACGACGGCGGCAAGCTGGACTGCGTCCGGACCTGCGACGTCAAGAATGAAGAAGGCGAAAAGGTCAAGTGCATGCCCATCTTCGTGGGCGGATAAGGAGAATGACGATGAACCGCATGATTCCCGTCCTGGGAGTGGCTGCGCTTGCGTTCTCCGCGGGCTGCCGGCCGAACTTCCTCATCGGTGACTACTTCATCCCCGACACCAACAAGGTCGTCCGTGCGACGCAGGCCCAGAGCGGCCTCGCTGACCAGGACGGCAACACCACGGTGACCTACGCCATGCAGATCTGCGATCTGAACGACGGCAAGGCCACCAACTGCAAGAAGACGGTCGTGCTCACGAACGTCCTGGCAGTGCAGTTCTGGAACCGGGGGTACTGATGCGTCACCTGACCAACCTGATGCTGCTCGCGGCCGTGTCCTTCGGATCCACCGCCTGCCTCACCACCCTGCACACCATCACCGCCGATCAGTGGGACACTCTCGGAAAGGCCCAGTACTACCTGGGCTACTGGGAAGGCCAGTGCCTGGGCGCCGGCGGCATGTGCTTCCAGACCCGCGGCAAGCTGATGATGTGCCGCCTGCGAGACGACAACAGCCTGGACTGCGCCGAGCAGACCAGCCTGACCGAGGCGCTGCGCGCGAAGGAGTAGCGTCCACGCATTCGAGCTCCGCCCTCGTTCCGCTGTCGCAAGGCAGTGGGGCGGGGGCGCTGTCGTTGGGGAGTGGGGCTGAGAGCGGGTCGCGTCGCTGCGAGCCGGGGAGTGGGGCTGAGAGCGGGGGAGCGGGGCTGCGAGCGGGGTCGCGTTGCTGCGAGCGGGGGAGTGGCAGGGCGGTCTCTGGTCGCTGGTCTCTGGGGCCCGCTCCGAGCAGGGGCTTCGGGCGTAGGATCCGTGGCTTCGACGCCGGCTGACGCCAACGTTGGACGTCCGGTGCTGGCCAGCCGGCCTCCGTGCGGGACGTATTCGGCGTTCAAGACCAGAGACCAGAGACCAGAGACCAGGGACCGCCCCTCCGCGGTCGTTCTCCCGCTGGCGCCAC
>CALATR010000534.1 GCA_937891875.1 uncultured Pseudomonadota bacterium
ATCTTCAGGTTGTCCGCGTCCTCCATGAGCGCCTGCACCTCGGGGCTCTGCAGCGTCTCCAGAAGCTCCGGGCTCTTCGTCAGCCTCTCCGCGACACCGGCGAGCGCAGGGTCGACCCCCGACTTCGCCACCGCGAACGCCTTGGCCGCCTCGCCGATGCCGTGGATGGCCTGCTGAGCGAGGAGCGTGTTCGTCTGCTGGCGCCGCGTCTCCGCATCCTGCTGTACCTGCGACAGCGACGCCGCCGCGCGGGTCTCCAGCAGCGCGCCGAGGAGCTCCTCGACCTGGCCCCTCCCCTGCCCCACCTGCTTGTGTAGGCCGTCGATCATGTCCTGGTGCACGCCCTGGATCTGCCGCATCGACGACAGCATCATCTGGCCCCACTGGGCGTAGTACCCGCCGAGCGCGTGCATACCGGCGCGCGCACCCTCGATCTCGAGTTCCTCGAAGGTCTCGACGAAGGACGCGGGCTCGATGTCCTCGGTCGTCGCGACAGCGGTCTGCTCGTCAGCGAGGCCCACCGGCTCGACCATGCGGATCGCGAAGCACCCGCCGCCGACCATCTTGTAGCCCTTGACCGCGTAGCCGCGGAGGCGGAAGCGGCTGAGGTCGCCCCCGAACGCGTGGCTGAGCGCCGTCTGCGTCGTCCACCGCCGGAGCGCGCGCTCAAGCACGTCGGGCTCAAGCTGGGACGGGGACACGAACTCGGGCGGCCCGTCCTCGGTGAGCTCCTCGTCGAGCCACGCGCCGAGGTCGGCGGGCGTGGCGTCGAGCCGCCCGATCTTCACCTCGCGCGAGCTGTCCGTCCTGTCCGTGAGCGTGACGTACGCGAGCTCCTCCGCCTGCTCCACGATGCGGTCGATGACCGGATCCAGGCCGTCGATGGCCGGTTCTGCCATGGGCACCTCCTGATGACAGGAAGGTCACTGGTCACGTCCCGGACGTCGAAAGGCGATGCGGTCAGGATCTGACCGCATCTGCGATGAGGTCCTTGGACACGGAGCCCGATCAGGCGGATTCGTCACCCGAACCCAACACCGCCCGCTCCCGCGCCCGCCTCACCGCCACCCCCAACCTCTGCTCCAGCACCTCCCGCGGCGGCAACGCCGTCAGGTACTCGGCCACGTGGATCCCGCTCGCCTCCAGCTCCAGCAGCTCGATCTGCTGCTGCCGCTTGCCCGCGCACAGGATCAACCCGAGCGGCGATTCCTCGCCCTCCCGACGCTCGTACTTGTCCAGCCAGCGCAGGTACAGCTCGACCTGACCCTTGTCCGCGGCCTGGAAGCGGCCCAGCTTGAGCTCGACGACGATGAGCCTGCGAAGACCACG
>CALATR010000535.1 GCA_937891875.1 uncultured Pseudomonadota bacterium
CGACAGCGGAGACGTGGTCGACACGGCCGATCCGGCCGCCTGCCACTCGGACCACTGGTGGAACGGGGGCAACAGCGAGTCCCCGCTCATGCATCCTGGAGGCGACTGCATCACCTGCCACACCGACTCGCGCGAGGGCCCGACCTTCTCGGTGGCCGGCACGGTCTACACCAGCCAGAACGAGCCGCTGGACTGCGATGGTCTTCAGGGCGTCGAGGTCGTCATCACCGACTCCGAGGGTGCGTCGATCAGCCTGACCACAAACGCCGCGGGCAACTTCTACGCCTCGCCGAGCCAGTACTCGCCCGTCATGCCGATCACGGCCGTGGTCCGGACCGCGGATGGCGAACGGGCGATGGCGACGCCACAGGCCTCCGGGAACTGCGCCTCGTGCCACACCGCGGACGGCACGGGAGGGGCACCGGGCCGGGTGATGGCGCCCTGATCCCGGCGGATCCGAGGCGGGCAGATGGGCTCGGCGCCGCCCGACTCAGCGCCTTCGAAGGTGCTTGTCGACCAGTTGGATGAGTCCGTCCCGCCCGACGGGCTTGCGCACGACCGCGTCCGCGGCGGCGAGCTCCTCCGGGGGCACCTCGACGTGGCCGGTGAGGATGGCGACCGGCACGTGGGGCAGGCGTTCCTTGAGCCGGACCAGCACCTCGCGACCGGACATCCCGGGCATCGACAGGTCGAGCAGCACGAGGTCGACGGCGTCGTCCGCCAGGGCCAGGCCCTCCTCGCCGTCGTGCGCCTCGAGTACCTCCTGACCCATCTGGCGCAGGCTCCGGGCGAGCGCGCTCCGCACCAGGTCCTGATCGTCTACCAGCAGCACCCGTCCGACCGGGGTGTCGTCGGAGGGCGGCACGGAGCGCTCTCCCAGCAGCGACGGGTCGTCCACCAGCGGCAAGCGGACCTGAAAGGTGGTGCCCTGGTCGGGCTCCGAGCGGACCTCCACCGCGCCGTGGAGCTCGGCGACGATGCCGTAGATGGTCGCCAGGCCGAGCCCAGTGCCGTGGTTGGGACCCTTGGTCGTGAAGAACGGCTCGCCCAGACGGGACACGACCTCGGGGGGCATGCCCACGCCGTTGTCGCTGACCTCGATGATGGCCTCGCCCTGGTCGGGATCGGCGGCCAGCGCGATGCAGATGTGCGGAGCCTCGATGTGCTCCCGGGTTGCATCTCGGGCATTGATCGCCAGGTTCAGCACGATCTGATGCAGCAGATCCGGGGTGGCGCGCAGCGGGACGGGCTCGTCCGGCAGCACCACGTCCAGGGTGATGCCGGGACCGAACGCACCGCGGCAGATGGCGACGACGTGCTCGATGGCGACGCGGGCATCAACGCTCCGATCGACCTGCACCGGCTCGCCGCGGGCGGCCTGCACCAGGCGCCGGACCAGCGTGGCGGCTGCGGCGGCGGCCTCCCGACACTCCTGGAGCTCCGGGCGGAGCTCCGCCGGGGCACGGTCGAGCAGGCTGTCCAGGTTGGGCAGCATGACCGCGAGGCTGTTGTTGAAGTTGTGCGCGACTCCCGCCGCCAGGTGCGCCATGCCGTCCAGGCGCTCACTGCGGCGCAGGTGTTCCTGCAGCGAGTGCTGCTCGGTGACGTCGAGGACCAGGCCGGTGTAGACGGTGGCGTCGGGCCCGTCCGGCGAGGCGACGAAGCGCTGCCGGAGCCAGCGCCACCCGCTCCCGTTGGTCTTGGCCCGGTAGTCGACCTCCACCGCCTGGCCCGGATCGGCCGCGGCGCGCTGGAATGCGCCTCCGACCCGCGCTTCGTCGTGAGGGTGCACCTCGGGACCATCGGGGTCGGACTGCAGCTCCTCCCGGCTCTTGCCCAGCACCTCCTGGATGGCGCCGGCCATGAACATCACCTCGGTGCCCTGGCGGTCCGTGCGCACCTGGTAGATGACGCCAGGCACGGCGTTGACCAGATCCTCCAGCCGCTTGCGTGCATCGGCTGCCTGCGCCCGGGAGCGCACGCTCTCGGTGACGTCGACGCCCGTGACGACGGTGCGGAACGGCGGCCCCTCGCCCAGGGTGAGGCTCTCGAGGCTCAGCCACAGGGTGCCCTCGTCTCCGCCGCTCGGCAGGCCGACGATCTCGCCGTGCACGGTCTCACCGGTGAGGCGCGTGTGCTCGCCGGTGTTCGGGCGGCGCCGCGGGGAGCCGTCCTGCTCCACCAGGTTGCGCCGCACGGCGTCCTGCCCCAGGGTGGTCTCGCCCCGGCTGAACATCAGGTTGCGGAGCGCCTTGTTGAGCAGCAGCGGGGTGCCGTCCCGCTCGTAGACCGCGACCACCTGAGGGAGGTTGTCGATCACGTCGCGGAGGAGGTCGCGCAGGGCCTCGCGCTCGTGCAGGTCCCGCCGCATCAGGACGTCGTCGGACACGTCCTCGAAGGTGATCACGATCCGCGGCGAGGGCCCTTCCTGGGTCCTCGCGGTCACCCGGACCCAGATCCGCTCGCCGGTGTCCTGGCGTCGGATGCCGACGATCTGGTTGTGGACCGGGGCCTCGGCAGCACGGCCGGCCGGGCTCTCGTCGGGGCCGAGCGCCCTGCCGGTCACGTCGACGAAGTCGAACCGCGGATCGCCCACGGGCGCGCCCACGAGGGTCTCCAGGGGCACGCCGAGGATCTCGAGCGCCTTCTCGTTGGCCCACTCGACGCGTCCCTCGTCGAGCAGGACCAGCCCGACTCCCAGATCGATCAGCAGCGCTGACACATCGACGCGTTCCACGGAGACTCCCAGCGCTGGTTAGCCCGGGAGATCGGCGGTCGCGCGCCCTCGGGAGTCGATTGTCGCGGTCGTGCTAGCCCGGATCCCTCATGAGCACCTCGCCGGCGGGGACTCGTTGCGGGATGCGAGGCAGGCGGGTGTCTGCCTCGAGCGTCGTTCGACGGACACCGC
>CALATR010000536.1 GCA_937891875.1 uncultured Pseudomonadota bacterium
CGTGCACCGGCTGTTCTGACGCGCCCAGCGAACGCCTGATGCGAGGAGCCGGATGCGGGAGTTCCGCACGTCCGGATCTGCAGGGGGGCCGGGGGAGCAATCCCCCGGTCTACCCGACGGGGGTTGTGGGGGTTTGAGCGGTGGTTTTCCCCGTGGAGGAGCGGGGGTTGGACCGGGGTTCGCGAGGACGGCCGTTCGCCGCGATGGCGCGTTCTGCGCGGATTCTCGTGTCCACGACGCGACGCCCATCCTGCGAACCACCGCCGATCCTCCAGCCGAGAGGCAGACTCCCGGCCAGGAACAGCCCTCCCGAGTCCTCGAGACCGACCGCCAGCTCGGCTCCGCGTCGCCCGGCCACTCCCCCCCTGCGTCCTCTGCGTCCTCCGAATCCTCTGCGTTGAATCCCGTTCTTCCCCGTAGCACCCGCAACCCACGCCTCCCGCCTCGAGTGCCTCCTCCCGGCCCCTCATCGCCGCCCCGACCCGACCACCTCACCCCCGAGCCCTACGCCGCCGTCGACAGCCGATCCCCCGCCCGCCAGCGCTTCACCAGGTCCACCGCCGCGTCTGGCCAGCTCGGGTGCTCGAACGCGAACCCCTCCTGCGTGAGCCTCGCGGGCACGACCCGGCGGCTCTTGCGCATGAGCTCCACGTCGGTGCCCAGCATGAGGGCGCCGAGCTCGGCCATGCCGGGCACGACGGGGATGCCGACCGGGACCCCAGCGGCATGGCGCAGGGCGCGCATGAAGTCGCGGTTGGGCACGGGCTCGGGCGCGGTGAGGTTGACGACGCCGTCGACGTGGTCGGCCTCCAGCAGCAGCCCGATCGCCCGGGCCAGGTCGATGTCGACGATCCAGCTGACGTACTGCTGTCCGCCGTAGAAGGGGCCTCCGAGGCCGCGGTTCACGAGCCACATCAGCCAGTCGAAGATGCCGCCTGGGTCGGGGCTCATGGCGAAGCCGAAGCGCATGGCGACCCGCCGGGTGTGCGGGGTGTCCGCCTGACGCATGGCCAGCTCCCAGCTCCGGGCGATGTTGACGCTGTAGGTCCAGTACGGTGGCCGGCCCGGGGTGTGGCTGCCCAGCACGCCGTCCGCCTCGGTGTGGGGCTCTCCGAAGGTGTGGGCGTAGATGGTGGCGGTGCTGGCCTGCAGCCAGACCCGCGGCGGGTGCTTGGCCCTGGCGATCGCCTCGCCGAGGACCATGGCGGACTCCACTCGGCTGTTCATCATCTGGTTGAGGTTGCGCCAGTGGTAGCGGCAGTTGACCGTCCGCCCGGCGAGGTTGACCACCGCGTCGGCGCCGTCGATGGCGTCAGCCCACGGGCCCAGGGTGCGCCCGTCCCAGCGCAGGGCCGGGTCCTCCACGCTGCGCCCGATGACCTGCACCGTGTGCCCCTGGCTGCGCAGCCACCCGGCGATGAACATCCCGATCTGTCCGGTTCCACCCGGCATGACGACCCGCATGGCGTCCTCCTTGGAATTAAGGTAAACACGTTCAGGCAAAAAGGAAAGCACGATGGGCACGAAGAAGCGCGGACGCCCACCCGGGCGCACCGAGGAAGGGGAGGAGACCCGCCGGGCGCTGTATCGCCATGCGCTGCAGCTGCTC
>CALATR010000537.1 GCA_937891875.1 uncultured Pseudomonadota bacterium
GCGTCGGTGTAGGCGCCGCGGCGCACGCCGAAGAGCTCGGACTCGGCGAGCTGCTCGGGCAGGGTGCCGGCATTGACCGCCACAAAGGGCTTGTCCGCGCGGGGGCCTTGCTCGTGGATAAATCGGGCCAACGCCGTCTTTCCGGTCCCGCTCTCCCCTTGCAGCAGCACCGGTCCCGACACCCGCGCCCCCCGCCGTCCCAGCTCGAGCACCCGGCGCATCGCGGCGCTCTCGGCGACCAGCCCGTCGAGGCGGGTCTCCCGGTCGCGCCGCCGCAGCCGCACCACCTCGCGGCGCAGGCTGCGCTCACGCAGGGCGCGCCGCACCACGTGCACGAGCTGGTCCGGACCACAGGGCTTGGAGACGAAGTCGCACGCACCCTCGCGCAGGGCGTCGACCGCCGCCGGGATGGACCCGAACGCGGTGATCAGCACGACGAGCTGGCGCGGGCGGGCCTGGAGCAGGCGCTCCAGCAGCTCGGGACCGCGCAGGCCTGGCATCTCGACGTCGGTGAGCACGAGGTCGAAGCCGTGTTCCACCGCCAGGGCGAGGCCGCTGTGGGGATCGGTCGCCCCCACGACCTCGAACCCCTCCGTCTGCAGGATCTCGGTCCAGAGATCGACCACGCCGGCGTCGTCGTCGACGACCAGGATGCGCTCGGGGGGGCTCATGGGGTTCCTCCGGGCCAGGTCACGCACACCTCGGTGCCCGCGCCGGGCGTGGAGGCGTAGCGCACGTGGGCACGATGGCGATCGGCGATGGAGCGCACGACGGCGAGGCCCAGGCCGGTGCCTCCGCCGTCGGGGCGCGCGGTGAAGAAGGGCTCGAAGACCCGGGCGAGCACGGCGTCGTCCATGCCGCGTCCGCTGTCGCGCACCCGCAGGGTGGGGCCGTCGGGCTCGTCCTGGACGATGACGTCGACGGAATCGCCCGGGGCGCAGGCCTGCAGGGCGTTCAGCGCGAGGTTGAGCGCGACCTGGTGGACCTCGTCGGCGTCGGCAGCCACCCGGACGGAGTGCGGGGGCTCGGCAAACCGAAGGGTCACCCCCCGCGCGCGGGCCTCGGGCTCGAGCAGCCACATGACCTGCCCCACCGGATGTTCCAGTCCAAACGTCGTGATCTGCGAGGGGCGTCGCCGGGCCACGTCCTGCAGGCGCTCGACGATGGCGGCGATGCGGGCGGCGTGCTCGCCGATGAGCCCGGCCTGGCGGCGCACGTCCTCGGTGGCCCCCGGGGAGCGTCCGAGCAGGGCGGCGCGTCCGACCAGCACCTGCAGTGGCGAGCCGATCTCGTGGGCGAGCCCGGCGGCGAGCTGTCCGACCGCGATCAGCTTGTCCGCCTCGCGAAGCTGCCGTTCGAGCCCCTCACGCTCCCGCGCCTCCGCCGCCTGCGCGTCCCGGGCGCGGATGAGCTGGCCCTGGAGCTTGAGCAGGGTCTGACGCACCGCCTCGAGCTCGTCGGAGCGTTGGGGAGGCAGCTCCATGGGCTGATCGAGGTCGGCGCCGAGGACCTCGGTGGCGGCGGCGATGCGGGTGAGCGGCCGGGTGATCTCGACCCGGAGCAGCAGCAGCATGACCAGCGTGGTGCACAGGGCGAAGGCGAGCACGGCCCCGGCGAGGAGCGCGGTGGTGGCGCGCATGTCCGCCTGGAGCTCGAGGAGCGGGCGGTCGACGACCAGGGTGCCGATCCGATCGCCAGAGTCGGTGCGCAGGGAGACGCCGAGCAGCAGGCGCGGGGGACCCCCGCCGGCGTCGATCAGCTCGACGACCTCGTCCCGGCCGCGGGTCTGGCGCACGACGCCCCGGACGATCCCGTCGTCCACGCTGCCCAGGGAGGCCTGGCGCGGCGCCTCGTCCTCGGGGTCGAAGACGAGCACGTCGACCCGCCGGGCGATGAGCTCCAGGCGGCCCAGCAGCTCCGCGATGTCCGGATCCTGCCCGTCCCGAAGCGCATTCTCGACCGATACCTGGAGGCTGCGGGCGAGCACCCGCGACTCCGTCACCTCGTCCGCGACAAGCTGCTGGCGCTCCATGCGCACGAGCAGCCAGCCCGCGAGGGCGGAGGCCAGGAACACGGTGCCCGCGGTGACGGCCACGAGTCGGGTGGTGAGCTTCACTGCACTGCCGGGGTCTGCGGCCGGAGTCGACCGGTCGCACGACCTGCAAGTCCGACGCCAACGGCCTCACCGGCCCTATCCCGCCCGGCCGCGACCATCTCGCCACACCCTCGTGGCACGATGCCACACGTCCGCGGAGTCCCCCCGTGCTGCAACCCCTCTACGCCCGCTACCTCGACGAGACCCACGCGGCCCTGCGCGAGCAGGCCCGCCGCTTCGCCGCATCGCAGATCGCACCCCACGCAGAAGCATGGGAAGAAGCTTGTGAATTCCCGCGCGACCTCTACCTGCGCGCCGCGGAGGCCGGGGTGCTCGCGCCGACGTTTCCAGAAGAGCACGGCGGCGGAGGCGGCGACGTCTTCCACGGGATCGTCGCGGCGGAGGAGCTGCTGCGCGCCGGGAGCACGGGCACGGTGGTCGGCCTCGGCAGCCTGCAGATCGCCCTGCCGCCGGTCCTCTCGCTCGGCAC
>CALATR010000538.1 GCA_937891875.1 uncultured Pseudomonadota bacterium
CGACATCGACATCGACATCGCGCCCCTGGGCCGCTTCTCCCCCCACCAGCCCCGGCGCTGGTGGCACCGCTGGCAGCACCTGTACATGCCCTTCGTGTACGGCCTGCTCGAGGTCTACTGGACCTTCTGGTCCGACCCGGTGGCGATCGTCACCTCCCGGGTCGGCCACCACGAGGTCCCCCGGGCCCCGCTCCGCGAGCACCTGTGGTTCTGGGGCGCCAAGCTGTGGTTCGTGGCCATCGCCATCGTGGTGCCGCTGCTGATGCATGATCCCCTCACCTGGCTCATGGGCTTCGGGGTCGTGATGTTCACCGCGGGGTTCGTGCCGTCGCTGGTGTTCCAGCTCGCCCATGTGGTCGAGGAGGCCGAGTTTCCGGAGGCGGTCGACGGGGCCCTCGACGGCGAGTGGGCCGAGCACCAGCTGCGCACGTCGGTGGACCTGGCGCCCAACAACCGCTGGCTGACGTGGTACTCGGGCGGCCTGAACTTCCAGGCGACCCACCACCTCTTCCCGGCGATAGCGCACACCCACTACCCGGCGCTGTCCCGGATCATCGCCGAGGTCGCCGAAGAGCACGGGATCCCGTACCGCTGCACCCCGAGCCTGCTGGGCGCGCTGCGCTCGCACTTCCGGCACCTGCGGCGCCTCGGTCAGGCCTGAGGGTCCCCCGGGCTCCCGTGCCGCGCGTAGACGCCGATGGGCAGGTAGAACATCGCCAGGCTGACCAGCGCACTCAGGAACAGCACGAGGGCCGGCCCCATCGCTGGAGCCGGCCCCTGGCATCTCATCTGGGGGATATGGAGCCGAGAATGGGAGTTGAACCCACGACCTGCTGATTACGAATCAGCTGCTCTACCACTGAGCTACCTCGGCGCGCCGCGGTCTCTATCCTGTTGCGCGTCCGCGTCAACGAACGCGCGCGGAACGACATCGACTGCCGCCGATGCCGTGCGCGACCGCGGAAGATCCGCGGGTCCTACCCGAGCAGCTCACCGGCGTAGGCCACGCCGACCACGCCCTTCTTGCCGTCCACCTGGGTGGCGGCCTCGACGAGGTCACCGGCGAGGACGAAGGCGACCTCGCCGTCGGCGAGGGCGACCCGGAACACCTTGCCCGCAGCGCTCGGGGCGGCGGACTTCTTGCTGCTGCCCCGGCCCTTGCTGGCCTTCTTCGGCTTGTCGGCCTTCGCCGGAGCGTCGGCCGCCGCGGGCGCCTCCTCGGCCGCCGAGGACTTGTTGTCCCGGAAGCTCGCGATGTTGCGACGGCGACGGTAGGCGGCGGCGGCGTTGGCCGAAACCCCCGCCATCTCGGCGACCTCGGCGTCGGGCATGGTGCCCAGCAGGTGCATGTACGGGTCGAGCTTGCTCGGCTTGCCCCGGCTGCGGAGCTTCTTCTTCTTGCCCGCACTCTTCTCGGGCGGAAGCGCCGCCTTGGTCTCGGTCTTGGCCTTCGACTTCGACGGACCGCGGCCGCGGCGCCCCTTGATGCCGTTGCGTCGACGGAAGGTCGCGACCGTGCGCGCCGTTACGCCCGCCTTGTCCGCGATGACGTTGTCCGGCTCCTTGCCGAGGAGATCCGCGAACTTGGCGATCTCCGCATCCTTCGTACCCTTTCGGATGTGCAACCCGTTCTGTTCGCTCACCTTGGGCTCCTCGCGCTTCTTGCGCGCCCGGCGCTTCTTGGCAGGAGGCGGGGCCCCCGTGCCCTGCACCGGTTCACGAGTGGTGTTGGTGCGGACCAGCGCGAGGGTGATGGCTCCGGGCGTAGTGCCGAACTCTTCGGCTACGTCCTTGACCGGCTTCGACTCCAGGGCAGCGACGATGTCGGCCCACTTGTCGCTCTCTTCGAGCATACACACCTCCCACGCATACGACGTCGTCGGCTCTAACCAGTCATTTGCGAAACACCAGGAATTGTCGTCTTTTCATTTTCCACATGAAAGGAAACACTACCTGATCCCTTTTCTACGGCACTCTGGTCCACCGCTCGGGTCTCGCTGGTCGGACATCCTCTTGACAGTCCGAAGCACCGCGCTCGGTACACTCAGGGTCGGAGGTGCGCATGCGCACGAGCTTCCTCATCACCGCCGTCGTCCCCCTGCTGTTCGCCCTCGGCTGCAAGCCGGACGAGACTGGCACGTCCGGTACCGACGGCACGGACGAGACCGACGACACCAACAACCCGGCCTACGGCGACTGCCACCCGCTCCTGGCGGAGTACCTGATCGCCCAGGGCAAGGACCCGCTGGACTCGGCCGACAACAGCCTCTGCTTCACGCTGAACGTCAACGAGCCCTGCACGCGCCGCGGCGGCCGCGAGGGCACCCGGGTCTTCCGCTTCATGGACGACGGTCGGGTGACCGCGGACGGCAAGTTCACCGGCACCGAGTACTGGTTCTGGTTCGAGGGCGACCCCGACAACTGGGATCAGGACGTGGTCGACACCCTCACCTACGAGGGCGCCGCCTCCGAGCGCTTCACGGGCTCGCAGCTCACCTGCAGCCAGTGCGAGGAGATCTACGAGGTCACCCGCACCGTCGTGGAGAACAACTCCGGCACGCCCTACGCCACCGACGTGGTGTTCGCCCTCGACAACCTGAACCCCAACGGGGGCTTCCAGGACGACACGAAGCGCAACATGTTCGTGTTCTACGGGCGCTACAACCGGCAGGGCGAGATCAACGACCTCGACACCGACTACGCCAAGGGCCAGTACACGCCCGACAGCATGGTCCCCGGCACCCTGCCCGCCAGCTACACCTGGTTCCCCCAGGGCGGCGAAGGCAAGTGCTACTGAACCGCGTGTGGGTCGCACTTCAGTCCGGGTGAACGCCCCGCGAAGGTGCTAGCAGGCCCCATGGTCCGTTGGGTCTTCGGCTACGGCAGCCTCGTGTGGCGGCCGGACATCGAGCACGATGAAGCCGTGCCCGCCCGCATCGTCGGGTGGGCGCGACGCTTCTGGCAGTCGAGCACCGACCACCGCGGCGTGCCCGGCGCGCCCGGACGCGTCGCCACCCTGGTCCCCGAGCCCCGCGGTCAGGTGATCGGCCGGGCCTACCGCATCCCCGAGTCCGTGCTGGACCAGACCCTGGCGCGCCTCGACCATCGGGAGCGCGGCGGATACGCTCGGGAGATCCTTCCCTTGCTGCCACTCGATGGCGACGGCGCCTTCGCCGAGGGGCTGGTCTACCGGGCCACGCCGGACAATCCCAACTGGGCGGGTCCCGCCCCGATCCGCCAGATCGCCCGCCAGGTGCTCGCCTCGGTCGGGCCGAGTGGACCCAACCCGGAGTACCTGCTGCGACTGCACGAGGCGCTGGCCGCCTGGGACGCGGTCGACGACCACCTGGACGCCATCGTGAGGGAGATGGAGGCGATCAGGTCCGGGCGCGCATGAACGCGGCGATGTCCTCCCACAGCGGCCGCGAGCGCGGGTCGGTCACGAGCCCCATGTGGCCCGGATCCCAGTCGAGTCCGTGCTCACCGCGGCGGGCGTAGAGGAACTCCGCCCGCCCGGGCCCCAGCCGCTCGGCGAAGGCCCGCACGCCCTCCACGTGGCCCATGATCGCGTCCCCGGCGCCAGCGACGCAGAGCACCGGCCCCTGCACCTGCCGGAGTCCGGCCAGGTAGTCCAGCCTTCCGGCGCGGTCGCGCCATCCGTCCTGCAGCCAGAAGCGACAGAGATCCTCCACATACGGGGCGGACTCGTCGACATTTCCCATTCGAATCGCGCGACTCGGCCAGTGACCGACCGCCTGAACGACTCGCCGAAACATCCGAATGGTCACGTCCTTTCTCAGCGTCCGCCGCCGGGATCCCTCGAGGGACGGCATCCACACGTTTCCCGCGATGAGCACATGCCCGTGCGGCACGACCGGTCCCCCGATCGTGCCGCTACAAGCCAGGGAGACGTGCGCTCCAAGGCTGTGGCCGACCACCCAGACAGGTCCGCCGCTGCGCTCCGCCACCCCGGCGAGCAGGGCGGGAACATCGTGCTGGACGAGGTCGTCATAGGACCACCTCCCCCCGTCGGACACCTTCGGTCCGGATCCCCCATGCCCACGGAAATCTGCAACGTGCACGTCGAACCCGGCGCGCGCAATCGTCGCAGCGAGGCCGTCTCCCACGGGTTTGTCGAGCGTACGGGAGTCGACCATCATCGCCGGGAGCAGCAGGGCGGCCCCGCGACGGCCCGGATCGCTGGCTCGACGGGTGCGCACCGCCAGCTCCCAGCCGTCCACCGTGCGCACACGGTACCCGTCCATTCCGTCGTCCACGCCCTCGCCTCCTGTCGGAGCATGGCATAGCCGAGCGCACGGAGGTTCGCGTGGCGGTGCGTCAGGTCCACACGTTCAGCGGCGGTCACGTCCGCCACCTCGAGCGGCTGGTGCGGGCGGACAGCCCGCTGCGCCTGCGGACGCTGCCGGTGCGCTTCGGTATCGTCGAGCACGCAGAGGGCCCGATCGTCGTCGACACCGGCTACCACCCCAGCCTGCACCAGCGCCTGCGTGGCCTGGGCCGGGTCTACCCGCGCGTGGTGCCGTTCACCTGCACCCCGGACGAGACGGTCGGCGCCCGCCTGCATCAGCTCGGCTACGACGCCGACGACGTGCAGGGCGTGTTCCTCACCCACCTGCACGCGGATCATGTTGGCGGCCTGTGCGACGTTCCCGGCGCGCCCATCTGGGTGAGCCCGGTCGCCTGGCGCGCCCTGCGGTCCGGCTCCAGGCTCGATCTCGTCCGACACGGCTTCTTCGCCGAGCTCGTGCCCGAGGACCTGCTCCCGCGCCTGCGCTTCGTGGAGCCGCCCCCCGCCGGAGCCGACCTCGACGACTCCGCCCTGGACCTGCTCGGCGACGGCAGCCTCGGGGTCGTCTCCCTGCCCGGCCACGCCCCCGGTCAGATCGGGCTGTCGGTCCGCGGTCCGGACGGTCAGCGAGCCCTCTTCGTCGGCGACGCCACCTTCAGCCGCGGCGCGGTGGACACGGTGCAGCTCCCCTCCCCACTGTTCCAGGCGCTGGTCGCCGATGACGCCGCCGCCACCCGGCACAGCCTCGCCCGCATCCGCGAGTGGCTCGGACAGCACCCCGATCTCGCCATCCTCGCCGCCCACGCCTGGGAGGGGCCCGACGAGGGCACCCTGTGGGGCTGATCACTCCATCAGCTTCTTCCTGACCCCGCGCTCGGTCACACTGAAGGGAAGGAGCTTGGCCAGCTTTCGCTCGACAGCCCCCGGGCCCATCGGGTGGCGCAGCCGGGTGCGCGGCCCCTCGAGCAGGGTCATGATCCGAGTGATGACCTCGTCGGGCTCGCGCATGGACTGCTGGACCATCGCCATCAGCCGTTCCTCGACCCGGGCGGAGATCTCCCCGTAGGGGCCACCGTCGGCGTCGGTATCGGCCAGCGTCCGGTTCCGTCCCCAGATGTCGGTGCGGTACGGCCCGGGCTCGACCAGGTACACGTCGATGTCGAAGGGCCGCAGCTCGTGGCGCCAGGACTCGGACATGCCCTCCAGGGCGAA
>CALATR010000539.1 GCA_937891875.1 uncultured Pseudomonadota bacterium
AGGAGGCGCGCGATCAGGATCGCCGATCCGTCCCTGATCGACAATCGTCGGATGCCTGTCTCCGACGAACGTCGCCGACGTTCGTCGACCGGGACGGAGGAATCTACTTTCTCATCCGGAACGCCTCCTGCACCAGTACGTCCCGGAGGTACACGATGGTGGAGCTGGTGAAGATTCAGCCTTCGCGGCCCTTGTCTTCGGTTGACGAGCGCTACGCGCTGCTCGCCCGACTGTCCCGGATCGGCACCGCGTGCGGGGCGGATGTGCTGGCGTTTGCGTTCACCCGCGGTGGGTTCCGGTTCGGAGCGCGGGGGAGCCACACCCAGGTGTCGCGGGTGATTGTCGGCGTTCGACGTGGGACTGCACACCACGCGGCCCGCTGTGGGCACCCGCTGCGGCTGGAGGTCGCGGATCGCCGGGTCGTCGAGGACGTCGCGGTGGCGGTACTGGCCTGCCACCGCCCCGAGGGCGATGTCGATCCGCTCGTCTCACCCTGGACCAGCCACCGCGACCTGATGGGACTGCGCCAGGCGCCCTTCTTCGACGCCGAGCGGGTCCGGCGCCTGGTGAGCCCGCGGGCGATCCATGCGGCCTGCGGCGGCGCTCCCTTGCCCCGGGGCTGGCCACCGCCGAGCGGCACCCACGCGGACCTGGGCACGCTCCTGCGGGTCGCGGGCGCCGTCGCGGGCCTGCTACCTGGAGATCGGCGTACATTCCCGATCTTCGTGCACCTGGCTCGTCTGTCCGGGCATCCGATCGCCGACATCGCCGCCGCGCTCGCGCTCACTCCGCGGCGGGTGCGCCAGATGCTCGCACGGGCGCCGGACCTGCTCGCTCAGGCCGGCGCCCACATGCTCGACCCCCGGCTGTCCGACGTGCCCTGACTAGTGCCGCCCACCGGGCTTCACGTCCGCCAGCTCGATCTCGAAGACGAGCGTCGAGCCGGGGGGGATGTTGCCCTTGTCGCGGTCGCCGTAGGCGATGTCCGGCGGGGCGACGATGATGCGCTTGCCGCCGACCTTCATGCTGGCGAGTGCCTCGTCCCAGGCCTTGATCACGCGGCCCTTGCCCAGGGGGAAGGAGAACGCGGACATGCGCTTCTTGCTGCTGTCGAACATGGTGCCGTTCTCGAGCCAGCCGGTGTACTCGGCGAAGACGACGTCGCCGGCGTTGGGCTGCGGGCCCGTGCCCTCGACCACGTCGACGTACATGAGGCCGCTCTCGGTGGTGGTCATGGCAGCGCGGTCGAAGCTCACCATCTCGGTGGGGATGATGCGGGGCTCGCCGACGTCCTGGACCTTCACCAGGGCGTAGACCGTGGTGTTGGGCTTGATCACGTCGCCCTGGCCGCGCTCACCGAAGCCCAGCTCGCTCGGGATCTCCAGGAAGCGCACGCCGCCGGCCTTCATGCCGCGCATGCCCTGGTCGAGGCCCTCCAAGGGAGGACGCTCCGCACCGACGCCGCCGACGAACATCTCGGGGGTCTGCGGACGGGTGACGCTGCTGTAGAAGAGCTCGCCGGTGTCGCTCCAGACGGAGAGATCGGCCTTGACGACGGTGCGCTCGCCGACCTCGTTGCCGCTGCCGGTCTCGAGGTCGACCGCCTTGAGGCCCTTGCCCAGGTCCACGACGCGCTCGTCGGCGCCGAAGTCGACCTCGGGGCGGCTGGGGGCCTTGCGCAGGCCGACCAGCTCGACATCGAAGACCAGGGTGGCTCCGGGCGGGATCTTGGGGGGCGAGCCGCGGTCGCCGTAGGCGAGCTCCGGCGGGATGACCAGCTGGCGCTTGCCACCGACCTTCATGTCGGTGAGGCCCTTCTGCCAGCCCTCGATGATGCCGGGGGCGCCGAAGGGGAAGCGGAGAGGGTCGCGACCCTTGGAGCTGTCGAAGGTCTGGCCGTTGCTCTGCAGCCAGCCCGTGTAGTGCACCTCGACCAGGTCGCCCTGGGCCGGCGCCTCTCCGGTGCCCACCTTGATGTCGGCGATCTTCAGTCCGCCCTCGCGATCCTCGAAGGCCGAGGCGTCCACCTCGGTGTGCTCGTAGGTCATCTCGGTCGCGCCGTGGCCGCCGTCCGCAGCGGCGTGGTCACCCGCGGTCTTGCCGTCGTCGACGAGATCCTCGTCCGAGGGGGACTCCATCCAGAAGAACATGCCGACGAACGCCATGGCGGCGAGCGTGATGCCGCCGCCGAGGGCGATGACGGTGAGGGGCTTGGACACGTGGGCCTCCGCAGGCTGGGCCGCGCGTGGCGGCAGGGCGGCGAGGTACCGCGCCGGGAGGGCTCGGACAACCGGGCTCCGTCCGTCCGTGGGCGGGTGGGGGCCATCCGGCCCGCGTGTCTGCTAGCAGCCTGCGCTGCAACGCCAGCACGGTGAGCCTCCGCCGAGCTTGATCGGCGCCTCCGACGTCGGACGCTGCGCCA
>CALATR010000540.1 GCA_937891875.1 uncultured Pseudomonadota bacterium
CGAGCCACTCCCTGGCCGGCCGAAGCTGGAGACTGGAGACTGGAGACCGAGCCGCCACTCCCTCGCCCGCAGCAACGCGACCTCCCGCGACGGCACAGACCGAGCCGCCACTCCCTCGCCCGCAGCAACGCGACCTCAGGCCACCAACCACCAGGCCAGCACCCCGAGCCCGCCGAGCACCCCCGCCACCAGCACCAGCACCAACGTGAGCCGCATGGGATCGAACTCGGTGTCGGCGAGCTGCATCGGGCCCTCCTTCCACGGCACGAAGGTCAGCTCCGCCGTCGGGATGGCGCGGCCGTCGGGGCGGACTGCGGAGGTGTAGGTCGCGCCGCAGCGGCAGTGCACCGTGTCGCCGTCGATCCAGAAGTGGTCGGACTTCTTGCAGGAGTCGCAGGTGAGCCACAGGGGCTCTGTCGCCGTCGGGTCGGTGGGGACGCGGACGAAGCCGCAGGCGTCGAGCGGGGGCAGGTCCGCGTCGGCCATGAGGGTGCTCCTGAAGAATTCGAGGGAAGGCGGGTTTTCGAGAATGGCCGATTTTTCTTGGCCGCTCGGTAACCGGTTGGCGGAGTCGCCCGTATCCCCCAGCGTCCCCACCGGACAGCGACCCCCACGCCCTCGCCGGAGACGCCATGACCCTCTTCCACGACGAGCCTGCCCGACTCGAACTGCACGCCCAGCCCGACGAGGTGCTGGTCGAGCTCGCCCGCGAGGGTCACCACGCGGCCTTCGACGTGCTGATCCGCAGGCACCAGGAGAAGGCGACCGGGCTCGCGATGGGCATGATGCGCAACGAGGCCGACGCCCGGGACTGCGTGCAGGACGCCTTCCTCAACGCCTGGCGCAAGCTCGACAGCTTCCGCGGGGACGCGCGCTTCAGCAGCTGGCTCTACCGGATCACCCACAACGCGTGCCTGATGAAGATGCGCAGCCGCCGTCGTCGCCCGGAGGTGCCCCTGGAGGTCCGCGGCACCGAGGAGGACGGCTTCGAGCGCCAGCTCGCCGATCCCCATCGCGGCGCGGACACCACGGTCGAGATCGAGGAGCTGGGGCGTCAGCTGGACCGGGCGGTCGAGACCCTGCCGGACTCCTACCGGGAGGTCTTCGAGCTGGCGGACCTGGAGCACCGCTCGATGAAGGACATCGCGAACGCGCTCGGGCTGACGGTGCCCAACGTCAAGACCCGCCTGCACCGCGCACGACTGCGCCTGCGCTCCGAGCTGGAGCCGTACCTGGCCGCGGAGCCGGTGGTGCGCTGCTGATCCTGTCGCCCGGTCTCCTGACCCACCGCTCGCCGCGCGGCTCCCGTGGTATCCCAGCCTGCCACGAGGCTGGAGCCCGCCCTGTCCGAGCCGACCGACGAAGCGCTGATGGAACGCTACGCGCGCGAGGGTGATCGCGAGGCGTTCGAGGTGCTCTTCCGTCGCTACGCTCCCCGGATGCTCGGCCTGTTCCGCCGCTCGACCGGGCGCGATGACGTCGCCCAGGACCTGGTGCAGCAGACGTTCCTGCACGTGCACCGAGCGCGCCGGGACTACCGCATTGGAAAGCCGCTTCGACCCTGGCTCTTCGCCATCGCCATGAACGTGCGTCGCGAGCACTTCCGCCGCAGCGCGCGCCGCAAGGAGACCCCCCTGGACCCGGTTCGCCATGGCGAGCCCTCCCAGGAGCCCGACGCCTCCACCGCCACCGAGCGGGTCGTGCGCCGCGCCCTGCAGCAGCTGCCCGAGCCCCAGCGCGAGGTCGTGCTGCTGCACTACTACGAGGGCCTGTCGATGGCCGAGGTCGCCCAGGCGGTCGGCGCATCGCGCTCGGCAGTGAAGGTTCGGGCCCACCGGGCATACAACGTCTTGCGCGACATCCTGGGTGGAACCGTCGCGTCCGATGCGCATCGCAGGGGGGGTGAGTCGTGAGCCGCGATCACCGCCCGGAAGGAGAGTCGTTGTCCGATCCCCGCACCAACGAGCCGAGCGAGGAGACCCGCGCCCGGGTCGACGCGCTCCTCGAACAGGATCGGCTGACCCTGGACGAGGCGCCGGCGCCGCTGGTCGACGCGATCTGGGAGCAGGTCGCCGAAGAGACGGTGGACCACAAGACGAACCTGCGCGAGCGCCTGCGCCAGCTGGCCTCCCCCGCGCGGATCGCCATCGCCTCATTCGCCATGATCGGCATCGGAGCGTCCTTCCTGGCCATGTCTGGCCTGCGCCCCGATCTCGACGCGGGCAGCACGGCCTGGCTCGCCACGGTGCACGCCATCGTGCTGCTGGGCAGCGTGGGCGGCCTCGCCCTGGCCCTGCGGCCCAACCACCTGCCGCCGCTGAACCTGCTCGCCTGGCTGGGTGTGGGCTCGGTCCTGCTGATGCCCATCGCCATCGCGCTCGTTCCCGGCCTGCTGCCCGGCATGACCGGTCATCCGCCGACCGTCGCCCACGTGATGTGCGCGGCCAACGGGCTGTTCATGGCCCTGCCCGCGACTGCGGTGGTGCTCCTGCTCGATCGCTCGCGCAACCCGGCCTCCTGGCGGGTCCTGCTCGCCGCCGGTGCGGCCGGCATGTCCGCCTTCGGCATGGGCGCGTGGCACTGCCCCAGTGTCGACCCCTTCCACCTCATCGTCGCTCACGCCGGGCTGGGCGCGGTGCTCGGACTGGTGGTGCTCGGCGTGGTGCGGCTGTGGGGCTGGGTCCGCGGTTAGTTGAGGGTGTAGATGTACATCCGGGAGAACCAGCGCCCGTCCATCTTCGTGGCCAGGCGCACGGTCAGCTCGCCCTCGGGGGTGCTCGGCGGCAGGGTGAGGGTGGCGGCCGTGCCCGCGACGATCTCGTGGTAGACCTCGGTCTCGCCGCTCCACAGGGTGAGTGCGTACGCGGGCGCGTCGGGGTCGGTCCAGCGGAAGGTGAAGGTGCGGCCGGCCAGGGTGCCGCCGGGGGCGGGCTCGAGCATCTCCGCGGGGGCGGTGAGGTCGAGGTCGGAGTCGTAGGCCTTGTAGGTCACGGTCTCGGACCGCCAGGTGGCGCCGTCCTGGGTGTAGAGGCTGACCCACACGGTGCGGCCGTCCTCGGGCAGGCTCTTCACGGTGAGCGCGGTGCCCTTGGTTCCGAACGTGCCCAGATCGGTGCCGAAGCGGCTCGACCCCAGGACCAGCGCGTAGCTGTCGGCCTTCACGTCGGTCCAGGTGAAGGTCGCCTCGGTGCTGTCGAGCTGGGTGCCCGGGGTCGGGGACTGCAGGCTGGCGACCTTGGCGGGCGGAGCCTGGGCGGTCCAGACGGCGCTGCTGGTCAGCGACTCGTCGGCGAAGGTGGACCACAGGGTCGCGTACAGCGGCTTGCCGTCGGTGGGCAGGCCGGCGAGCACGGTCGTGGTCTTCGTGCCGGCGTCCACCTTGGCGACATCGGCGCCGCCGGGGGAGGTGCCGACGGCGAGCGTGTAGTTGAGCGCGCTGACGTCGGTCCAGGCCACGGCCACGGTGGAGCCGGACAGGGTGGTGCCGGACGCCGGGGCGAGGATCGTGGAGGCGACGGGCTCGGGCCCCTCTTCGGGCGGATCGCGGAACGCCGCGACGACCGGAGCGGTGAGGTTGATCGCGGCGACGTTGAACGCCTCGCCGGTCTCGCCGATCTCGATGCCGGCGGGCACGCCGTCGACCTCGACGTCCGGGCTGGACCACAGGTTCAACCTGGGACAGCTCACGCCGGCGCAGTCGTAGGACATGACGGTACGGAAGGCCTCGTCGGGGTCCTGGTAGCCATAGGCGTAGGTGGTGGCGGGGCTGCTGCTGGCGTGGTCGCGGTCGTGCTGCAGGCCCAGGTTGTGGCCGATCTCGTGGGCGAACGACAGGTTGCTGGCGGCGCAGCGCAGGTCGACGGTGGAGTAGGCGGCCTTGGCAAACGCGGGGTTGGCCGGGCTCATCAGGAAGCCGAGCCCGCAGGCGCCCCCGTCGCCGTCGACGAGCAGGCTGACCACGTCCGCGCCCAGGTCCTCGCGGGCGGTGGAGACGTCGTCCAGCACGCCGTCGGTGGTGTCGGCGAG
>CALATR010000541.1 GCA_937891875.1 uncultured Pseudomonadota bacterium
CCTCCATGACCCGCCTGCCCCTCGCCACCGCCCTCGTCCTCGCCGCCGGCCTCGTCGCCTGCGCGGAGACGCCCGCCGAGACTCCCGAAGCTCCCGCCGCCGAGGCGGCCCCGCAGGAGGAGGTGGTCATGGGCGAGGCCATGATCACCATTCCGGAGAGCGAGCTGGCGATGCTCGAGGAGGAGGTCGCCTTCCTGCGCAAGGAGACGACCCGGATGCAGGAGGAGCTCGCCGAGAGCAAGACCCCCGACTCCGGCCTCATCTCCCGTCAGGTGACCGCCCGCAGCGACCTGGCCCGTGCCCAGACCGAGCTCGCCCGCCTCAAGGCCGAGCTGGAGGACACGAAGGTGCGCCTCGCCGAGTCCGAGGCCCGCGGCGACAAGCTCGAGCACGACCTGCAGGAGACCCGGGAGGTCCTGGTCGAGACGACGACGCGCTTGTCGAAGACCGAGCGGGACCTCGACTCCACCCGGGACGACCTCGAGGGCGCCCTGCGGGTGGCGGCGGACGCGGGCTGGTCGGATCTGGTCGCCAAGAGCCAGGTCGCCCTGTGCGAGAAGGGCGGTCGCAAGAAGATGGCCTCGTGCCGGGCCGAGGCGATGGCCGCGGTCGCGCCGCTCGAGCCTGCCGCCCGGGCCTGTCTGCGCGCCGGCCACGCGACGCCCCAGCTCATCGGCGCCGGTCGCGGCGAGGACATGCCGCGCCAGTCGGTCTGGATCGGCGAGACCGACCGAGACTGGTTCGTCGTGCTGTGCGACCCCAACCTCCCCGAGGCGAAGGCCCTGCTGGCCGACCTCGACGACGACCGCCGCCCCTCTTCGAGCAGCCGCGGCCTCGACGCCATCGAGGACGACTTCATGGACGAGCCGGCCACCAAGCCCGTCGCCAAGGGCACCCGCGAGCCCGCCCCGGTGCGCACGGTCAGCCGCGAGGCGCCGGTCCGCAGCGAGCCCGTGGAGCGCACCCCGGCCCGCAGCGAGCCCGCCGAGTCCTACGAGCCGCCCGACCTGCTCGCCGAGACCGACGGCGACGTCGACCTCACCTCCCTCGGCCTGATCGACCTCGACGCCGGCGACGACGACGACAAGAAGTCCCGCGCCGACAAGAAGCGCGAGAAGGAAGAGGCGGAGGCGCTGGAGGAGGCCCGCCGCCGCGGCAGCCTGGACGGCGCCGGCGACGACCTGTTCGACGAGATCTGATCGGGGCCGCCCGGCCGCATCGCGGCGGCGTTGCGTCGGGATCTGGCTGCTGCAACGCGGGAGATCGGCCGCCGCAACCGCGAGCGCCACCTGCCCTACGCCGCCATGGACCCGGGTCAGATGGCTCGCTGTGTCGACATCTGAGCGTGCGCGCGCCGACGGACGACGTCGGCGGGCCCGTTAGCGCCCGATGCTCTGGATGACGTCCTTGGACGTCTGGGTCGGCTTGGCCGCCAGGGCGGACGGGGCCGGCTTCTCGCCCTTCATCTCCGCGACCACCTCGACCTTGCCCTGGAGCGTGTCCAGCATCGCGGCCTCGGCCTGGCTGATGAACTTGGCATGGTCCCGGGGCGGGATGTTGTGGCCGATCACCAGGTCCACCACGCGCTTGCGCACCTCGGGGATGTCCTGGTCCGAGTTGACCGTGCGGCAGACCGCGCGGATCTCCTTCCAGGCCTTGGCGAAGACCTGCTGGCGCTCGGCGACGCCGGTGCTGGCGATGGCGCCCATGGTGGCCTTGGCGCCGGAGCGGCCGCCGACCATGTTGACGAGGCCGGTGTGGACCTCCTCGTCGGAGTCGTAGCGGTCCACCCGGTGTAGCAGGCTCTCGCCCTCGCTCTTGTCCTCCTTCCAGTGACCGTTGTGGTAGTCGCCCTTCTCCTCGATGACCCACTCGTCCGACTGGCCGTTGCGTACGCCCTCGACCGCGGGGGTGTCCGAGTCGCCCTTGGCGCGCATGGCGTTGAGCTGGGCCAGGGGGAAGGTCATGTGGGAGAGCGCCGAGTCGGTGCCCTTCTGCTCGAACTCGATGACCTTGCCCACGGCGATCGCCTCACCGGAGCTGTGCACGAGGTCACCCTCGGTCCGGTAGTGGGTCGCCTCGTGCTTGTCCTTGTCGATGCGCTGGGCGTCGTTGCCGGTGATGCCCGCGGACTGGAAGGTCACGATGTTGCCGACCATGCCGCCGAGCCGGGCCGCACAGATCTGGGCGAGCGCACCGCCGAGGCTGTGACCGGTCACGTCCGGGGTGCCGCCGGTCGAGGCGATGACGTTCTGGGTCTCCTTCTCGTTGCGGGAGAACTGGAACGTGCCGATGCCCTGGTCGTTGATGTCGTCCAGGACGCCGCCAGCGT
Source organism: uncultured Pseudomonadota bacterium (assembly GCA_937891875.1). Lineage (GTDB taxonomy): Bacteria > Myxococcota_A > UBA796 > UBA796 > REDI01. Next base: position 2,333 of record CALATR010000541.1, read on the forward strand.
TGGCCGTGCCGCGGAAGGCGACGACCGGCTTGAGGGGCTTTCCGTCGGGATCCTTGGCGTCCTTGCTGGTCGGCTTGAGGCCGATGACCCGGAAGCCCGAGTTCTTGTCCTCGTGCTCGGAAGACAGCTCGTACCCCCACATTGCGAGGGTGGCCATGTCGCCCTTGCCGTAGGCGTAGAGGTGGGCGAACTGCTCCATGAGCACGTGGTAGCCGGGGATGTCCGCAGTCTCCTTGAGGAACTGCTCATCGTCGGAGTCGATGTGATCGGCGAGGCCCTTGAACGCGCCGCCGATACCGCCCAGCGCCGCGCCGACGATGGCGCCCGGGAGCGCGAGGATGCCGCCGCCGACGGCCGCACCCTTCATCGCCGAATCCTTGCCGCCCATCGCACCGGCTCCACCGCCGATCGCACCGCCGATGGCCAGCCCAGGCAGCGCGCCGACCATGCCGCCGGTCACCGCGCCACCCTTGGCGCCGTTCTTCATCGCCTTGCCGGCATCCTTGAGCCCCTGCCAGGCGCGGGACAGCCATCCGCCGTCCTTGTCCTCTTCCTTGTCCAGGCCGGTCTGGGAGAGCGCGGCTCCGTTGCTGTAGCCGGGCTGCTCGTTGAGCAGCTTCTGCTCTGCTTCCTGGACCGGAGCCTGCTTCTCCTGGTCGCCGCCACCGAACAGCTTGCGAAGAAATCCCATGACGTGCTCCAAAAGCAAGGGTCCGACGTGAGGGGCGCCAGGACTGAAGATCGACGAATAGCACGGAGAAGCTAACAACTGTTCGAAGGAGTTGGCATGCTCGATCCGCGAGGCGTCTCGAACTGGCTGTACGACTGGCTCGTCGAGGAGGGGCTCGAAGTGGTGATGTCAAGTGATGGCATCACCCTCGACGTGCTCATCCCGGAATCGGACGACCGCCACCTGCGCGTCATCGTCGAGCCGGACTCCGAGTTCCTGGTCTTCGGGATGACGGCGAAGGCGAGGGTGCCGCGGGAGCGCTGGTCGGCGCTCTACCCCCTGCTCTCCCAGGCCAACGCCGAGATCGTCGCCGGCGCCTGGGTCCTCGACCCCGACCGCGAGATGCTCGCCTACCGCTTCGCCCTGCCCGGCCGCGGCGCGGTCTACGAGACCACCACCCTGCGCAAGGTGCTGTCCCACGTCGCCCGCACGGTCGGCAGCATGGAGGCGGCCTTTCGCGGGGTCGCCATGGACGACGTGCTCGCGGCGTGGATGGCCGAGGACGACGGCGCGGTGCTCCAGGGCAACGGCGAGAAGAAGACCAGCGTCTGGGAGACCGACGACGGCTGGTAGGGCCGAGTTCCGAGTTCTGAGTTCCGAGTTCCGAGTTCCGAGTTCCGACGTCCCTGGGCGGAGTCGCGCTGCTGAGACCGAGAAGTGGCGGCGCGATGGCGTTCTCACGCGAGGTCGCGTTGCTGCGGGCGAGGGAGTGGCGGGCCCGACGTTCTCACGCGAGGTCGCGTTGCTGCGGGCGAGAGAGGTGGCGGGCCGGTCTCCAGTCTCCAGTCTCCAGTCTCCAGTCCATCGACGGCGGATTCGCTGCGCGCATCGCGGGTGCACTTCGCCCGTCTCCCTGACTGCGCGCGCCTGTTCGTGACTGGCCTGGCTGCGCGCATCGGGGTGTACTTCGCCCGTCTGTCGGACTGCGCGCCTGTTCGCGAATGGCCTGGCCGCGCGGCGGACGCTTTCGAGCCCCTCGCGAGGCCCATCTCCCGGCACAGAGAGCGCCGCAACGCAGCACGACCGCCCACGGACTGGAGACTGGCGACTGGGGACTGGAGACCGAGCCGCCACTCCCCTGCCCGCAGCAACGTCCTCACCGCGAGCCGACCGCCCCTCCACTCCCCCCACCCAAAGCGACGCGACCCCCCACTGCCCCGCCCACGCCCCACCTCCCCTCCGCGGTGCGGCAAATCTGTCGCACTTCGACGACGTCGTCAGGGGGCAGGCCGATCTCCGGTGGCACGTGACTTGCTTTTTACGGTAATCTCCCCCCGCCACCGGTCGGCGTCCTCGCGCCACCGGCTCCTCCTCTCGGAGACCGCTATGCGTTCTGCTCTCATCGCACTCTCGTGTGCCTCCCTCTCCCTCGTGGCCCTGTCCGGCTGTTCCGACCGGGGCCTGATGGTCTACAACGGCGCACCCACCGTCACGATCACCAACCCCATCGAGGGCGCCGAGGTCCCGGAGGGCGAGGCGCTGTTCCTCGAGGGCATCGTCAATGACGACGGCGGCTTCGACAACCTCGACGTCGACTGGATCGACAGCGTGGACGGCCCTCTGGCCGAGGACGTGGAGATCGAGGTCGACGGCTCCGTGCGCTTCATCACGAGCGAGCTGTCGGTGGGCAAGCACACCCTGGTGCTGCGCGCCATCGACGGTGCCGCCGAGTCCGACGAGGACACGGTGACCATCAACGTGATGCCCATCCCGGAGAAGCCCTCCATCAAGATCATCCGCCCGGACCTCGCGGGGACCGAGAAGGGGCTCGAGGGCGCGCCCTTCGTCTTCCAGGCCCAGGTCGGCGACTACCAGGACGCGGCCGAGGATCTGACCGTGGAGCTGGACGCGAGCCCGGGGGGTTTCGTCTGCACCATGAGCGTCGACGGCGACGGCAACGCGGAGTGCTCGGCCATCCTCGCGCTCGGCACCTACCAGCTGGCCTTCTCGGCGACCGACTCCGACGGCAACAAGGCCGTGGCCAACGCGCCCTTCTCGGTCGTCACCCGCGGCGACTTCGACATGGACGGCGACGGGCACACCCCCAACGGCGGTGACTGCAACGACAGCGCGCCGACCATGTACCCGGGCGCCCCCGAGGTCTGCGACGGCCTCGACAACGACTGCAACTCCGCCACGGCCATCGACGTCGGCACCGAGTGCTACGACGACGACGGCGACGGCTACTGCGAGAAGCCTCCCTGCGCGAACACGAAGAAGACGCTGGGCGACTGCGACGACACCAACCCCAACCGCTTCCCCGACCCCAGCGTCAAGGAGATCGTCAACAGTCTCGATGACGACTGCGACGGAATCATCGACGAGACCACGGTGGTCTACGACGACGACGGCGACGGCTACTGCGAGCAGCCTCCCTGCATCAACGTCAGCAGCACCGAGAAGGACTGCAACGACGGCCGCCCCGAGGTGAACCCGGGCGAGCTCGAGATCTGCGGCGACGGCTTCGACAACAACTGCAACTCGCTCACCAACGAGAAGGACGCGGTCGGCTGCAAGAACTTCTACTACGACGAGGACGGCGACACCTACGGCATCGCGGGCCGGCAGGAGTGCTGGTGCGACGGCGGCGCGGCCCCGTGGACCGGCAAGACCACCGACGACTGCTACGACAAGAGCGCCAACGCCTTCCCCGGCCAGTCCCGCTTCTTCCCGACCCACCGTGGCGACGGCAGCTACGACTTCAACTGCGACCGCTCGGAAGAGAAGGAGCTGACCGGCAGCTTCAGCGGCTGCAAGTGGACGTTCGCGCCCTTCAGCTGCAACGTGAAGGCCAAGGGCTGGAAGTCCAGCGAGCCCCGCTGCGGCTCGTCGGGCACCTACGTGGACGACTGCGACGGCGACTACGACCTGTTCTGCCTGACCCTGTGCGGCGCCACCTCGGACTGGTCCAAGTGCCCCAGCTGCTGGGACTGCACCGCCGACGAGAGCAGCGAGACCCAGTCCTGCCGCTAGCCGCGCGCTCGGGATCGCCCGGCAATACCGGCCGGGCACCTGCGTTGACGGGGGCAGACCCGGAGCCCCTATGCGACTCGCGATCCTGCTGGCGTGCCTCGCCGCATGCACGCCCACTGGTACCACCGACCTGACAGACGACACGGACACGGACACGGACTCCGACTCCGACTCCGACTCCGACTCCGACTCCGACACGGCGGACCGCTGGACCGAGGTCGAGGCGATGTTCGCCGAGGCCGTCGACGGCAACCCGCTGGGCCTGACCGGGGGCGCTCTGCTGATCTACGACGCCCGCACGGACGAGGAGGTGTTTCGCCAGGTCGAAGGCGACTTCCGGACCGATGAGATCATCCCGGTCGCCTCGGCGAGCAAGCTCGTCGCCGGCGTCGTGCTGCTCAAGGTCATCGACGACGGGCACCTCACGCTGGACACCACCACCGGCGACGTCCTGGGCTGGACCGGCGACCATGGCGCGATCACCGTCGACCACCTCGGCGCCTTCGTGGCCGGCATCCCCGCCGACGACGCCTGCACCAGCAGCTTCGGGATGACCCTGGCCGAGTGCGTGGACTCCCTGCAGTCCGAGCCCATGGTGGCCAAGCCCGGCGAGCTGCTCGCGTACGGCGGCACCTACCAGGAGGTCGCCGCGGTCATGGCCCAGACCCGCACCGGCAAGACCTGGCACGAGCTCTTCGACGGCGTCCGCGGCGACCTCGGCCTGTCCGACCCCGACCAGTACTTCGCCACCCTGCCCGCGGTCGCCCGCAAGACCGACAACCCCATGGTCAGCGGCGGGCTGCGCACCACGACGGACGACTACGTGCCCTTCCTGCGCCTGCTCGCCCACGGGGGCCAGCTGGACGGCGAGACCTACGTCGACAGCGCGCTGGTCGACCGCATGTTCGAGAACCGCTACCCCGAGGCGACCGTCGGCGGCGTGCCCACCGTCGCGACCGACCTCGACATCCGCTACAGCTGGTCCAGCTGGATGGGCTGCCCAGGCACGGTCACGACCTGCGACGCCCTCTCCTCTCCCGGCGCGTTCGGGTTCGCCCCGTGGGTCGACCGGGATGACGAGTACTATGCGATCATCGCGGTTCGGTCCGAGCGACCGGGCGGCTCGCAGTGGAGTGCGCCCCTGATGGAGCGCCTGCGCCCGGAGATCGAGGCGGCGCTCGGGCGGTAGATCCGCGTGGGGAGGCAGGATCCGGACGCAAGGGCGCCCGGGCCACCAGGGCGACCCGGGCGCATCGGAGCTGACCCCGGCCGATCACTCGGCGAGGAGCTCCTCGATCAAGGCCGGATACCAGGTGGTGTCGACCTCATGGACCCGCGCACCCCGCGCCACCAGCGTCGTGCTGGGGGTGCCGCCGGCCGGGTTCCACCGCTTGAACAGCGTGCGATCAGGATCGGACAGGATCGGGAACGTCAGCCCCTTCTCCTCCGCGAACTCCGCCGTGGTCTCCGGTGTTCCATCGTAGAACACCATGATCGGCAGGAAACGGTCGTCTTCGTACTCATCGAGGATGCGCTCCAGACCTGGAGCGTTCGCCGTGCAGCTGCTTCACGTGAAGCCGGAGAACTCGACGAGGAGGACGTGGTCGCAGAAATCGTGGAGGTGGAACGTCTCGCCGTACTGATCGACGAGCGCGAAGTCCTCCGCGATCTGCCCTTCGTCATTCCCGGTGGGCTGCACTTCCTTCCTGCACGCGGCGTCCATGGACCAGCCGCCAGCGTACGGGGTGTCAGCGTCATCCCTCGGGTCACTGCCCAGCGCCAGCTCATCCCCATTGGAGAAGCCGTCGCCGTCCTCGTCGGCCAGCGGGTCGAGCTCACGCTCCCCGCAGGCGACCAGGCCCAGGAGCACCACAGCGAACATGAACGGTCGCATTGGATCTCCACAGGCTCGCCCGGCACCATTACCGGACCCTGGGATCGTACTGCACAATCACGCCGAGTGCGTCAACTCGACGTCTGCTAGCAGCCTGTGCTGCAAAGGCCCACCTACCAGGATCGACTGCCGTCGATCCTCGTGATCTAATGGGCCATGAGCGCAACCTACCTGCCCTGGAATCAAGGTCAAACCTTCCTTCTTCCGCCGTCGCCTGACGACTGGCTGCCGAAGGACCACCTTGCGCGCTTCGTACTCGAGGTAGCCGAGCGCCTCGACCTCTCGGCCATCTACGACGAGATCGAGGCAGAACGCGCGCCGCAGGGCCGCTCCAACTACCCGCCCCGGCTGATGGTGGCGCTGCTTCTGTATGCGTACATGACGGGAACGATGTCCTCGCGTCAGATCGAGCGGAAGAGCCACGAGGACATCGGCTACCGCTACCTCTGCGGGAACCTGCATCCCAGCTACAGAACCATTGCGGAGTTTCGGCGAAGGCACCTGGCCAATTTGGGTGGACTGTTCGAACAGACCGTCCACTTGTGTGCAGCGGCGGGGCTTGTCGACCTGGAGCTCGTCGCCATCGACGGCACGAAGATCCTGGCCAATGCCAGCAAGCGCAAGGCGATGAGCTACGGCCGGATGCAGAAGGAGAGTGAGCGCTTGAAGCGGAAGATCACGGACTTGCTATCGGAAGCCGAACGCATCGACGCGCTTGAGGACGCCGAGTACGCAGACCGCGACGCGCTTCCCCGGGTCCGCGCGGAGCTGAACGACGCGAAGGCCCGTCGGGACTTCATTGACAAGCACATGAGCGCGCTTGAGGAGGAGGCCAGGCGCGCGCGAGCGGAGGCACTCCGCACGCAGGCCGAGCGGCTGGAACAGCGCGCTTCAGCTGTCGACTCCACCGACCCCATCGAGGCAAAGCGGAAGCGAACAGGCGCAGGGAAGCGCCGGGCCAAAGCCGATGACTTGGACGATGACCCACCGCCGCCATCGTCACCGACTGACGTGCCATCGTCCAAGCCGCAGGTCACGCCTGACGGTGTGCCCAAGCCCAAGGCTCAGCGCAACTTCACCGACCCCGACAGCAAGATCATGGTTCACGATGGGAGCTTCGTGCAGGCGTACAACGCGCAGGCCGCCGTGGACGGCAGGCACCAGATCATCGTGGCCCAGGCGGTGGGGAACGCCGTTCCGGACACGTACTACTTCAAGCCGATGGTCCGTCGGATCGCGAAGACCATGGGCCGTGCGCCGTCCGAAGCCGTCGCTGACGCCGGCTACTGGTCCGAGGCGAACGAGGTGGTGCACGACCTTCCCGCCACAGACGTCTTCATCGCCGTAGGCCGAATGGCTCACGGGCCTGCGCCGCCCCCGTCCGTGCCGGCAAGCGCCCTCGAAGGCCCGAGAGCGAGAATGAAGGCGAAGACTGAGAGCGAAGAGGGAAGGAAGAAACTACTGAAGCGACGGGTCACAGCCGAGCCCCCCTTCGGCCACATCAAGGAACATCGCCGGTTCAGGCGATTCTCGATGCGAGGGCTGGAGAAGGTCAGGGGCGAGTGGGCGTTCGTGGCCGCGGTCCACAACCTGGTGAAGCTGTTCAGCCACGGACCGCAGGTCCAGCGCGTCTGAACCAGAAAATGTCGCGCTCAGCGCCCGCCTGACGGCGGGCGCCAGCACCGCCGCACCAACATGACGGCGATTTGCAGCACAGGCTGCTAGCCCCAGCGAACCACCAGGTTCAGCCCGGAGAGCGCCGTCGAGAAGGCCCCCACCCAGGTGCCGAGCCCGTCCTCGTCCGCGGAGATGTCGACGAAGGCGACCGCGGCGGACGCGGCCCGCGGGGTGGACGGCGCGAAGCCATCCTGGCGGGTGCAGGTCGGGTGATCGAGCGCGAGCCAGGCCGGGAGCTCACTCTGCGGGGTGGCGAAGAGGCGATCCGGGTGGCGGGTCAGGGCCAGCTCCTCGCCGAACATGCGGATGGCGAGCAGGCGGCGGTGGTGGGTCGCGTTCTGGGGGCGCTCGATGTCGCGGCCGAAGATGTGGGCGAGCTCGGCGATCGTGGCGCCGCGCTTCCAGGCCTGGCGCAGGCGCTCTCCGTCCCGCTCCACCTCGAGGATGATCCGCTCCGAGTTGATCCGCGGATCGGTGCCGTCGTAGTAGCGACGGCCGGCGGGATCGGGGTGGTCCCCGTACTGACGGGCCTGCCACGGGGTCCCCGCCCAGCGACCATCGAGGAACGTGCGGCTGTAGCCCCGCTCGGGACCCGAGGGCCCACCGGCACCGCCCGGGCTGGGCAGCAGCTGGAACAGGCCGATCGCCCCGGTACCGTTCGGGTAGTAGATGCCCTCCCACGCAAAGGGCTGGGTCATCCTGGCATCTGCGTCCAGCGCGCTCTCCGCCCAGGCGTTGGCGATGGCGGCGAAGGCGAGGCTGTGCGGCAGGCCCTGCTCGCGGAAGGTCTCGTAGATGACCTCGGCGTTGTGGCGCTCATCCTCGGTGAACGAGCGTCCCGGAGTGCTGATCGAGTCCAGCCAGGTGCGGGCCGGCAGGGGGCTGGACGGGTCACACTGGGGAGGTGTGGCGACCTCCAGCCAGTCCAGCGGCGCGTGAATGGCACCGTCCGGACTCACGCCGACCACGGGGGGCGCTGCCTCGGCAATGCTCGGTGCGAAGGCCGGCAATGCGGCGGCGCAGAGAGCGGACAGCGTGTGGCGCGAGAAGAACAAGCAGGCGACCTCGGCTTCGGACCCGGCGGTGTATCGACTACCGGTCTTCGGATCCAGCCTACCTTCTCCTGCAGCGCAGAGCGTGCGGCGTCCAGGCTCCAGTTTGGTCGATGACCCCGTTCACGACGGGACGAACGGCCTCGGTTGCCGCGCGCTGGCAGCCGCTTGCGCCCAGCTTGCCGGATCCCGTCACCACCTTGCAGGTCTCCCCGGATCCCGCCTTGCAGCCGGATCCAGGGAGAGCGCGCGGCCGGATCAGGCCGGCTTGACGCCGCCACCCCTGGCGGGAGCGAGGATCATGAACATGTTCCGACCCTCCATCCGCGGCTGGAGCTCGATCTTCGACACGTCGCTCACCGCGTCGGCGATGCGGAGGCACTGGTCGGCACCGATGTCGTGGTGGGCGTGCTCACGCCCCCGGAACCACACCGTGATCTTGACCTTGTTGCCGTCCTCGAGGAAGGACCGCGCCCGCCGGATCTTCACGTTCATGTCGTGATCATCGGTCTTGGGACGGACCTTCAGCTCCTTGAGCTGGCTCTGGTTCTGCTTCCTGCGCGCAGCGGAGCGTGCCTTGCTGCGCTCGTACCGCATGCGGCCGTAGTCCGCGATCCGGCACACCGGTGGTCGTGCGTTCGGTGCCACCTCGACGAGATCCAGGCCCCGCTCCCGGGCCAGGGCGAGCGCGTCGCGCGGCTGGAACTGCCCCAGCTTGTTGCCCTCCTCGTCCACCAACAGGATCCGCGGCGCGCGGATCTGCTCGTTCGTTCTCGGTTCTCCCTGGTCTCGCTGCGGCATGCGCCGGCTTGATCGCCTCCGTATCGGGGGCCTCCTCATGGTCGTTGGGTTGTCAGTGACCGCGCACACGGCGGCCTCGCGGCGCGCCGACATCCGCGCGTGAGCGCAGGCGACGCAGCCAATACCAATGTAGGCCCAAAGTGACGCTTCGTCCAGAGTTCCGTCAGGTGCCTGGTGCCCAGGCATACCCCGGTGGTCCGGAGATCCCACGCTCGCGGCGCAGGTAGCCGAGGAAGGGGTTCGTCCGAAGTTCGCGATCGAGGGTGGTCATCGGGCCGTGGCCGCTGTGCACGCGAAGGTGGCCGGGGAGCTGGAGCAGGCGACGCAGGCTCTGCACCGCCAGCGCCGGATCGCTCATCGGGAAGTCGGTGCGCCCGATGCTGCCAGCGAAGAGCGTGTCTCCGACAATGATGTCCTCGTCGTCGAACCAGCAGCCCTGACCCGGCGTGTGGCCGGGCGTCGACAGGAAGCGCAGGGTGGTCTCGCCCAGCTGCACGCTGGCCCCGTCGTCGACCCAGTGGTCGATGCGGCCGACCTGGGGCGAGGGCCCGGGAAGCCCGAACATGCGCGCCTGCATGGGCAGCGCCTCCAGCAGCGGCCGCTCCATGCGCGGGCAGTACGTGGGCACGTCCCAGGCCTCCTGCAGCCAGCACAGGGCGCCGGCGTGGTCCAGGTGCGCGTGGGTGAGCAGGATCATCGCGATGTCGGGCGGCGGTGTGCGCCCCTGCAGCCGGGTCACCAGCTCGCGGGTCTCGCCGGTGTCGACGATGGCCGAGCGGCCGGTGGCCTCATCGGTGAGGAGGTAGGTGTTGACGGCAAAGGCGCCGACCGTGATGCACTCGACGCGCACGGATCCTCCAGGCGGGCGGCGAGCCTAACCGGGGGCGGTCGAGGCGAGGTGGGGAACGGGGGGTTCACGGATGGTCCGCGCGGTCCGCCCTGCCCCCACCACGAAGGCACTGAGACGCGGAGGGCCACGGAGGAGGGAGTAGACGGCGCGGAGGGCGTTGTGCTCGCGGGTGTGGTGAGAGGCCTTGCGGAGCGGTTCCGGCCGGGGTTCCGTCCTCTCGGTTGGGGCACCCCAGGCGCTCCGGCAGAGAGGAACAGCGATCGCCCGGAAAGGGCATTCGAGGAAACAAAAGCCCGAACGAAAGTCGACCGGGTGCCGCCTTGTGGCTTCCCCTCTCCGTGGCCCTCGGTGCCTCCGTGCCTTCGTGGTGAGGGTGCGGCTCGACGCGCGCAGACCACTCCCCCATCCTCC
>CALATR010000542.1 GCA_937891875.1 uncultured Pseudomonadota bacterium
GACGGGGCCCGGGAGCTCGCCGAAGCCGTCGGGGTCCCGGAAGACGCGTCGACCCCCGCCGGCGTCGCGGACGTGGACCTCGCCGGAGACGCGGAGGACGGGTCGGCCGACGGAGAGGTGGAACTCGCCAGGGGAGCGGCGGTCGCGTCGACCCGCGGAGACGGGGAGGTCTCCGGGGACGCAGCAGACGCGCCGATCGACGGAGACGTCGGACTCACTGGAGACGGGACATCTCCCGCCGACGAGCTCGTGGGACTCGCGACACCATCGATAGGTCCAGCCCCACCCGAGTCCGCCGCACGCTCCCCAGAAGAGGTCCTCACCGTGCTCGACCGCGACGCCAACGACGGCGAGTCCGAGCCCGAGTCCGACCCCGAGTCCGACTTCAAGAACCCCGGCACCGCCAGCTCCGACCCCGCGACCCCCCACCCGCCGATGCTCGGCACGGTCTCGGTCGACGCCCGCAGCGAGACGAGGTCCTGCTCCGCCCTGAGCCACCGCGCGAGTGATCCGCCTCCCCCGCCCACTCCCAGCCGCTGCCCTCCGTGCGCGCGCTCCCGTCGCTCGGCGCGCATGCTCTCCAGATCCACCGGCGGTCCGGCGGACACGACCTCGCGGTGAAACGCGTAGGGGCCGCCGACCACGGGCACCATGGCCGCGGCCCCGGGGGCCAGCACCGGTGCGTGGCTACTCACCTTCGATCATCTCGAGGTAGGCGCGCCGCCTGGTCTCGGACATGGCGAGGATGTGATCCTCGGTCCAGCCGTACGTCCGGGCGAGCACGTGCACCTCTTCCTGGATGCGGCGCGCGCTCATCTCGAGCTCGGTCCAGAGGTACGACACGGGCTCGAACACCGATCGGGTCTGGTGACCGCAGGCGGGGCACGCGAGGCGAGCGGCGACGACCGTCCGGGGATCGAAGTCCTCGATGGCCTGACCCACCGCCGCAGCGACCTCGTCGTTCACCTCGAGCGCCCCGCCTCCGGTGTGCAGTCGCGCCACCAGGTTGCGCCGCGCGTGCAGCGGATCGCCACCGTCTGCGGCGATGGCCGCGTCCACCGCGGCGATGTCCTTGGAGTTCGGCAGCCGGAAGTGGTGCTCGGAACCTCCGATCTCGACGACGAAGCCATCAGCCTCTGGACCGGGCAGCGCGAGCTGATCCGCGGTGAGGGTGAACTCCATCCACTCGCCGCACGACCCGCACGCCACGTGCATCTCGAACGTGGGTCCGAAGGTGGCCGCCCGCAGCGAGATCACCGCGGCATCGCGCGCGCCCAGGCACACATCGGCGAGCTCGTCCTGGGGGCGCGTCGGATCGGCCACGGCGAGCAGGGCAAGGCCGCGATCCACGTCGCTGCGCCCCTCGCCCCAGTCGACCAGCCGCACGATGTCCTTTCGGTTCAGGCCAGTCATGATGCGACCTCACCCCTCGGGTCAGGAGGGGTCGGTGAATGTCGGCTCGGTCGGCTCGGTGACGCTCTGGTCGCGATCCCAGCCCTCGCACTGGATCGTCAGCGACTGGATGGCGACCGCGTTGCCCTGGCCGTCGAGCTCGGGCATGGCGGTGAACTCAGAGGGCCAGCAGCGGTAGCAGTTGTACGCGATGACCTTCTGCCCGGCGACGTTGTACATCTCGATCACGATGTCCTTCCGGAAGTCCCCGAGGGACACCTCCTGCCCCAGCGCCGAGCTGTTGGCGTAGTCCCAGACCTTGTTCGCCCACTGCTCGAAGGCGGGGTCGTGGGTGACGCCGCGCTCCAGGGTGATGGGCTCCCAGTCGGTCTGACCGATGGACTTGCGGACCGTGCTGGGATCGCCTCCGGCCCGGTGCTTGACCACCTGGGTGGTCTTCTTGAGCGCACTGACCTTGGAGATCCCTGCGACGTACTTGCCGTCCCACTTCACCTTGAACTTGAAGTTCTTGTAGGGGTCGACGCGCTTTGCATTGGCGGTGAACTCTGCCATGTCAACCTCAAGCCGCCTGGCCGGCGATCTGCTGGAAGTAGAGGATCACGAACTCGGCCGGCTTCAGCGGGGCGTAGCCGACGACGACATTGACAATGCCGAGGTTCTGGTCGTTGGGGGTGGTGGTGCTGGCATCGCAGTGGACGAAGAAGGCGTCCTTGGCGGAGCCCCCCGCGAATGCGCCCTGGCGGAACAGGTCCGCCATGAAGTTGCCGATGGAGAGCCGAAGCTCGGCCCACAGCGGCTCATCGTTGTTCTCGAACACGGCCCAGCCGGTACCGCGCTGGAGCGAGACCTCGATGAAGTCCAGGACCCTTCGGACCTGGAGGTACTTGAAGTCGTCGGACAGCACGTCGGCGCCACGCATGGTGCGTGCACCCCAGACGATGGGCCCGGTCGCGGGGAAGGAGCGCAGGCAGTTGATGCCGCGCTGGTTGAGCACGCCGTTCTCGACGTCGGTGAGCGTCTTGGACAGGCCGGCAGCCCCGACGATTCCGGACTCGTAGCCCGCGGGTGCCGACCAGACGCCCTTCACCGAGTCGGTGCGCGAGTAGATCCCCGCCATCGCTCCGCAGACCGGAGCCCGCCGAGGGAAGCCCCCCCGGAGCGGATCGCGGCGCATCATGCGCGGGAAGTACACCGCAGCGAACCGCGCGCTGTCGGCCCCCGCGCTGATCCCGAGGTCCTTCGCGAAGGTCTCCGCGGTCACGGATCCAGGGTCGTCCTCCCACGAGTTGGGCGCATCGACCACCAGGATCGCCCGGCGCTTCTCGCAGAACGCGACCGCCTCGGTGTAGACCTCCGGATTGGTCTGGCCATCGACGTCGTCATCCGGCGGAATGCAGACGATGTTGACCATGTCCACGCGCTCGAGGTGCTCGAAGCCCTCGGTGAACATCTCCACCGTGAGCACCTCGCTGTCCTTGCCCTTCTGCGGGGTCTTCGGCGGGTCGCCGTCCACCAGCCGCGCCATCAGCGACTTGTGCTGGAGCAGGTTGCCGATGTACCGCTCCCCCGCCTCCGGAATGACCGAGACCGATGGATAGACCTCCTTCATCTCGCGACCATCGGGACCGATGACCGACAGCGTCAGGTTGAACAGGTCGCCCGCGTCCCACTCCGGATTGGCGAAGCGACTGCGCACCATGTCGGTGATGCCGTCGGTGTCGACGATGTAGGTCATGCCATTGGCCCAGGTGCCCGGGTTGGCGGCGACCAGGTTCAGCTGCATGGTGCCCTGGAGCTCGGAGAGCTCGGCCTGAGCCTCTTCGACGGCGACATTCGCCTTCTCCAGGTTCTCCTCGAGCTTCTTCAGCGCCTTGGTGGACTTGGTCTTGTCCGCGTTGGAGGCGTCGCTGGCCTGCAGCTTCTTGTCCGCCTCCTTCGCGGCGTCGTAGTCCTTCTGTGCCGAAGCCTGCGCCGTCTTCGCCGTGTCCAGCGCGTCCTGGGCCTTCTTGAGGTCGGCGTCGGACGCGGGCTTGAAGCCGTCCTCGGCCTTGCGCTCCACGGTGGCGACCGCAGGCGCGGTGTCGCCCTCGAACAGGCGCACGATGATCGCCTGGGTGCCGCCGTTGAGGAAGAAGTCCTCCACCGCGTACGTCAACGCGTGGTTCCTGGAGAGCCCGCCGAAGAGCTTGACGAAGTCCTCGAAGGACGTGACCGACGTCGGTACGTCCACCGGGCCGCGTGCGGTCCGTCCCAGGAACGCGGTGATGGAGGTTGCGACACCGACCACGGTGCGGTTGCCGCTCGGGACCTCCTGGACGTATACGCCAGGGGCGGTGAGCGGAGGACGTACGAAAGCCATGGTTCACCCCTGTTCAGTGGAGAACGACATCGAGAATGGGCCCGGAACCATCCGCCCGAGGCGCTCCCCGCTTGTAGCAGACGACGCCGTTTCAGTCCGTTTCATGAAAAGGTATTCCGTCACTTACGGGCAGACCGAGGCCACTCGGTACCCTTGCGCTCGACCGGTCGCGGCGCATCGCCCGAAACGGCGCACGAACCGCCGCCGCCATCGCGGGTCGAACCTGCACGTCCCTGCAACACCGCCCCCGTCCCGCGCGTACACCCACCAGGAGGTGCCCTTGGCTCGCCACAGCAACGCCGTCGCCGTCGGACTCGAAGTCGTCCCCGGCTTCCTCTTCCAGACGTTCGGCATCGGCCACATGTACGCCGGTCGCTTCGGCGCCGGCCTGGCGATCATGATCACCTACTGGGTGCTGCAGGCGATCAACGTGCTGCTCATGGGGATCTGGGTCGGCTTCGTGACCGCCCCCCTGACCTGGCTCGCCTTCACCATCTTTGCGCCGACCAACGTGCTCGACAGCTCGGCGCGACCCTAGCTCCCCGGCGCGACCGGACCCAGCTCCTCGCCGTCCAGCACCCGCCGGACGACCCGGGCCAGGTGCGCGATGGTGAAGGGCTTCGCGACCGATGCGCCCACGCCCGCCGCGCGCAGCTCGGACGCAGAATAGACGTTTCCGAACCCCGAGATCAGGACGATCCGCAGGTGGGGCGCGAGCACGCGCAGCCGGCGGGCGAGCTCGACGCCGGTGAGCCGCGGCATGGTGTGGTCGATCACGGCGAGATCGTACGCGCCGGGCCGCCCCTGGACCTCGACCAGCGCCTCGTTCGCGGACAGCCGGGTGGCGACGTCGAACCCGAGCGGCGCGAGCCCCTCCCGCACCACGGCCGCCACCTCGGGCTGATCGTCGACCACGAGCACCCGCGCGCCGTGCCCCTGCACCGCGGATGGCTCGTGCAGCACGGGGCCCGACGCGTCCTGGGCGTCGGCGGTACACGTCGCGGGCAGGCGCACGACCACGTTGGTGCCGTGGCCGGGCTCGCTGTGCAGCTCGATGGTCCCGCCGAGCCGCTCGACGAGGCCGCGCACGACGGACAGGCCGAGCCCGGTCCCCTGCCCCGCCGCCTTGGTCGTGAAGAAGGGCTCGAACACCCGCTGCTGGATGGCGTGGGGAATGCCGCTGCCGGTGTCGCGCACGACCAGCTGCAGCTGCTCCTCGCCCGCGAGCAGGCTCGCAGACACCCACAGCTGACCTCCCGCGGGCATCGCCTGCACGGCGTTCGTGCACAGGTTCGACGTGATCTGGTAGAGGTCGGTCGGGTGGGCGACAACCGCGCCGCAGTCGGTGTCGATGTCCAGGCGGATGTCCACCGAGGCCGGAGCGGCGGCGCGGATGAACTGCAGGGTCTCCCGGAGCAGCGGCGAGGCGGGGACCGGTGCTGGCGGAGCGCCGGGCTCGGTGCGGCTGAACTGCAGGAGCTGGGCCACGAGCCGCCGCGCCCGACCGGCCGCGAGCAGGATGCCCCGCAGCTCGTCGGCGAGCTTGCCCTCCTCGCCGACCTCGGTCAGCGCGAGATCCGCGTAGACCAGGATCGGTGTGAGCAGGTTGTTGAAGTCGTGGGCGACACCGCCGGCGAGCACGGCGAGGGACTCCAGACGCTGGGCGGCGCGCATCCGCTCTTCCTGTTGCCGCCGAGTGGTCACGTCCTGCCCGATGGCCTGGTAGCCGCGGACCGAGCCGTCGTCCTCGAAGAAGGCGCGCAGGGTCCACGCGACCAGCTTGTCCGGTCCTTCGCCGATGATCACGTGATGCTCGTAGTGCACGACCGGCTGATCCGGCTCCAGGCGCTCCAAGGCGTCGCGCAGCACGTGGCGCTCGTCGGCGGGCACGAAGTCGAACGCGGTGGCGCTGCCCGACAGCAGCTCCGCGCCGACCTCCTGGATGATCGCCTCGTTGGCGAACACGATGATGCCGTCTCCGTCAGCGCGCATGATGTAGCCGGGCTGGTCGTGCACCACGGCCCGGTAGATCGCCTCGTTCTCGTCGAGCGCCCGGGTCATGGCGAGCCCGGGGCGCAGGTCGAGCGCATGCACCAGCACGCTCGCGCGCTCCCCCTCCCCGACCCGGCTCAGGGACAGCTGCACCGGCACCGGTCGCTCGTGGGCGTCGACCGCGTTCTGCTGCCCATGAAGCCGGACCACCGTGCCGGCGTCGCCCTCCATGACCTGCTTCAGCCCCCCCCGCACGAGGTCGGGGAACCAGCGCGCCACCGGCGACCCCACCAGGTCCGCGTCGGTCGCGGCGAGGAGCGTCGACGCCTGGCGGTTGACCCGCAGGACCCGGGTCGAGGCGTCGAGCATGAGGATGGCCTGGGGCGAGGTCTCCGCCATCGCCTTCAGCGCGTGCTCACGCTCGCGGTTGTCGCGATCGGCCAGGGCCAACGCCACGAAGTCTGCGATCGACCCCGCGAAGATCCGCTCCGCCTCCGACCACGGCCGCACCTCGCCGAGCTGCTCGTGGCAGACGACGCCGCGCAGCTCCTCGCGCAGGTAGATCGGCGCGTCCAGCAGGCTGCGGATGCCCAGCGGGACCAGGTAGGGCTCGGCGAGCTCCCGGGTCCGCGGGTCGTTCACCGCGTCCTCCACCGCGAGGGAGCGCGATCCTCGGAGCTGCTCGAAGTAGGCGGGGAACTCGGAGCGCGACAGCACGTCGCCACCGGCGTGGCGGTCGGTCTCGGCGATGTACATGTCCTCGCAGCGCATCGCCTGGCCCGACGCATCGGTCAGCCACACGCCGACGCGATCGACGCCCAGGGTGCGCGCGGAGATCTCCACCACCCGAGCGAGCTGCTCGGCGAGCGGCACCGCGCCCTCGCGCCGCAGCATGGCGAGGCGCAGCAGCGCGGCGTTTCCCTCGGCGAGCGAAGTCGGCTCCGCCACCTTCATCGGGCCTCCAGCGAGCGACCGCGAAACGGCCGTTCCCCGCGTCTAACCCTCCGTCGAGCAGGTGACGTGCATGCGGGAGGGCGGGCTCACGGCTGGATGGAGCGCGGCAGGGTGTCGGCGATCTGCTGCAGGGCGGCGTCGAGGTCCTCCGTGGTGCCCACGAAGAAGAACTCGCCGTCCCCCTGGACGATGAGGCGCATGAAGTCGTTCGCCTCGCGGAGCGACACCACCCACACGTGGATGCCGTCCGCCGCCCATCCCTCCTGGGCGATCGCGACGGAGGCGGTCTTGATCTCGTCGATCGTGTGGGGGGCCGGCCCCTCGAAGACCTCCCAGCGGGTCTCCACGTAGCCGATCTCGTCGCGGACCTGGGACGGGCGCAGGTTGATGGGCTGGCCATCGGTGATCAGCACGATGGCGCGGTAGTCTTCGGGAGACGTCTCCCGGACCAGGACCTCGCGGGCGAACGCCAGCGCCACGCTGTGGTCGGTGCCCTGCTCGCCGTCGTACTCGCGCGGCATGTGCGGGCGCGGGCCCTGGTCGGAGGCGAACGGGGCCTGGGCCCGGATCCGAGAGGCGGTCTCGATGCGCGACCAGGACATGGCCAGGTCCACGACCTCGCCGGGCTCGCCGTGCAGGCGGGTGAGCGGTGTCCACAGCAAGGCGAAGCGGTAGTAGAAGACAACCATGCCGACGCGATCGTCTGGGCCCTGGAGCAGCCCCAGGGCGTGCACCAGCCGCCTCGTGCTGTCCACGACCAGTGGGAGCTCGCGCTCGAAGGAGCCGGAGACATCGAGCGCCACGACAAGGTGGGCCGCCCTTCCCGTCCGCGGCGTGACCAGCACCGGCGGAGTGAACTCCACCGGCGGCGCCGTGGGCTCTGCCGCGACCGTCGGCAGACCCGCGCCTCCTGGCTCCTCGACCGCCAGATCGGACGCCGCGTCCACCGCCACGGTGGCTTTGGTGCACCCGACCAGCACCGCCGCCACCACGATCCACCCGCAGACAATCCGCATGCTTCCCCCGTTGTTCGGAGGCTAGCACGCGGATCCTGGCCGGGCGGGAGGCGCCCGGCCGGCCGGCCCTACCTCGACGCCAGCTGATCCTGGAGCCTGACCTCGTCCGCGGCCCGGGTGCGCAGGCGCACGGACAGGGTGCGCGGCGCCGGGCGGCTCAGCATGCCGTTCGCGTCCGCGGCCAGGGCGATGGCCGTGTCCAGGTCGCCCTGGGACTCCGCCGCGACCGCGAGGTTGAACAGCGCCTTGCCCCGCTGCCGGGGGTTGCCGGTCGACGCGACGTGCTCCCAGTGCGCGGTCGCCCCGCTCCAGTCGCCCGCCTTCGCCGCCCGGATCCCGGCGCGCAGACCCCGATTCGTGCCCAGCAGTCGGCGGCTCTCGGCCCTCCAGGTCGGCGAGATGCGCGCGGCGTAGGCGAGCGCGGTGCCGTCCGCGATGTCGCTGGCCAGCTCGTTGTTGAGCACCATGTCCAGCGCGGTCGAGCCCACGTTGACGCCGTTGCCGCCGGCGTACATCCGCTCGCTGTCGAGGATCGCGCCGTTCTCGGCGTCGTAGACCCTCCAGGTAGCGACCGCACCGGTCGAGCGCACCGCCCCGTTGGCGCCGCCGTCGGTGTCGAACGACTCCAGCGCGATGATCGCGTCACAGACGTTCAGGCACAGCTGGCGGGCGGCCCTGGCGCTCATCGCCTTGTCCCACAGGCTGGCCTCGACGGCCTTGCGCCCGACGGGCACGGACACCACCTCGAAGCGCGGCGAGGCGCGCAGCTGGTCGACCATGGTCTGCACCGCCTGGCGGGCCGCGTCGCGATCGGCGCGGATGCCCTCGCCGGTGACGGCAGCCTCCAGGGTGCCCAGCAGGGCCTGGCCCGCGTTGGCGGAGCCGCTCCGGTCGATGACTGCGACGCGGACGATGTCGCCGGGCAGGGGAGCCTCGGCGGGGTGCAGCACGTCGACCGTCACGCGGGCGGCCTGGGCTGCGGTGGACGTGGCCATGGCCACGGGGACGATCAGGGCAAGGGCGGTCAGGGTCCGCATGGCATCCTCCAGCTCTGCCCCTGCTGACGGCCGGGCTGGCGGGTCTCTTCGGCCCGTGGCATTCCGTGACCGATCGCCTACATCGCCGGCTGGTCCTTGTTCCCGCCGACCCCCTCGTCCGGCACCATCTCCCGCCTTCCGTCCGTGCAGTTCATGGCTGCGAACCCGGTCTTCGGGACGATCTCGCTATAGGTGCCCAGCTCCAGCGGCCAGGTGGTGTTGACCTGGTAGACCCAGTCGCCGACCTCCCGCACCAGCACGAAGTCGCCCTGGCGCACCCGGTCCTTGAGCTTCTTGCCGTCGGGCAGCTTCATGCCGCCGCCGACCAGCTCCTTGAGGGTCAGCTCGCGGGTGCCGACGACCACCATCTGACGTCCGCCGCCGGACATGGGCGAGTCGCTCACCTGCTCGTAGGTCCACTCGATGCTCGCGGGCTTGCGCTCGGGCTCCAGATCGTGCTCGGCCTTGGCCGTCACCACCGCGTCCTCGAGCGAGATGGCGCCACTGCCGGCGTCGCGGGGGTAGGCCCGCACGCGCACGTGCAGGCCGAGGTCGTGGCGGTAGCCCCACTCGACCTTGCGGAAGTCACCCTTGCGGCTCACCTCCGCGCCCAGGAACTCCCACTTCGGGGGCGGCAGCGTCTGGAAGCAGATCTCCGAGTCCTGCACGACGTAGACCGGGTGATCGGCGTCATCCCAGACCTTCACCTCGATCTCGCCGGCCCGGGAGGCGGGCTGGGGCGACTTCTTCTGGCAGCCCAGCAGGGCGAGTGCGGTCAGGGCGAGCAGGGACGTCCTCATGGGATTCCTCCGGGAGCAGGCGGTTCGTCGCGCCGAGCATGCCACGTCACAGGCGCAGGAGGGCGGACGCGTCGAGGATCTCGAGGCCAAAAACGCCGATGATCACGTGGGATACGCACGGACCGAGCAGGGAGCCGCTGCGGGCGTACATGGCGCCCCACAGCAGGCCGGCGACGAGGGTGATCGGCGGGAACAGCGGCGAGATGTGGGCGTGGCTGGCGGCAAAGAGCGAGCTCGACAGCACGACCGACCACAGGATGGGGTGCTTCCAGCCGGACATGAGGCGCTCCAGGCTGGACTGCAGCACCCCGCGGGCGATGAACTCCTGGACCGGCACCAGCGCCACGTACACGGCGGCGAAGGCGATGCGGTCCCAGCCCACCGACAGGGTGGTCCACCCGGGTGCGATCACCGGTCCGAAGGCCGGCCAGAACGCCGCGACGACCGCCTTCAGCCCGGTGAGCGCGAGGCAGACGCCGAGGGACAACAGGACCGCCTCGACCCCATCCCGCACCCACCGACGCCCCAAGGTGAGGCCGAAGAAGGAGGCCGGCAGCGCGCTGTTCCAGGCCATGATCGCCACGACGACAGCAAACCCGGCGATGCCACCCGCCGAGAGGATGTTGCTCAACAGGTAGTTGTCGGTGTTCGACAGCATGATGCCGAGCGCGACCGTGTACAGGGCGAGCCCCGCCACCATGACCACGACGAAGCGCGCGATGCTGACCCGGGCGACCTGCGCCTCGAGCTCCCGGCGCAGGGCGGCGAGGGATCGCTCGTTCGCGCCCTCGACCCGGTCGCGCATGAGCCCCACCAGCTGCAGCCCGAGGGC
The DNA here is from genome assembly GCA_937891875.1 of uncultured Pseudomonadota bacterium. Lineage (GTDB taxonomy): Bacteria > Myxococcota_A > UBA796 > UBA796 > REDI01. The sequence goes on from CALATR010000542.1 coordinate 10,404, forward strand.
GCCGAGCCAGGGACCCCCGTCGCGCTCCACGTCGACGATCATCACGGTGGCCTCGTCGTCCGCACGCACACAGGCGTTGCGCTGGCCGCCGGGCGCCAGGGCAGACTCCCCGACGACGAGCCCCGGACCGACCCCGTCCACGCGGCGCTCGACCTCACCATCGTGGAGGTAGATCCCCAGCGTTCCAGAGATCACCACCGCGAACGTGGAGGCGGGATCACCCCGTCGGTACAGGGTCTCGCCCGCCGCGAGACGAGTCACGCCGGCGCGCTCGACGAGGGCTGTGAGGGCGGCGTCGGACAGGCTCCGCCCGACGGGGCTGTCTCGAATGGCACTGAGGGCGTCCACGCCGGTACTATGCCACCCCGCTCCCGGAGGATGGATGGGCTTGCCGGAGCGTGACGTTGCAGCACCCAGGTCGGGAGGTGGCCGCCGACCGGACCAGGCGCTCGGGGTGCTGCACGCGGAGCATCGCTTCGCCGCCCTGCCCCCCGCGACCCGCTTCGTCGAGTCTGCCTGCCACCACCCCGGCGTGTCCGCCCACCTCGTCTACATCCCCGTCACTGCCGAGTTCGACGAGGAGCAGGACGGCCTGTACGCCCTGGACCTGCGCGACCTCGCCCTCACCCGCGTGTGCGCCCTCGACCCCGGCGGCCACTACTTCGGCAGTGCGCTCGGCGCGGATGGCACCTGCTACGTCTGTGTCGGCAACCGCGGCACCGTGCTCGCCGTGTCGGTGCGCGAGCGCACGCCCGAGGCACGGGTGGTGGCGCGACTGCCGGCCGGCGTCCAGCCCAACGACGTCACCATCGACACACGGGGCCGGGTCCTCGTGTGCGCCAACCACCAGCGCTTCGATCTCGGGACCGCCCGGGGCCGGTGCTCGACACCCTGCGGATCGCCGGCTTCGGTGGGGGAACCCTGTTTGTCGTGGACCCCACCGCCGGCCCGCCCACCGCGCTCGTGTCCGGCCTCGGCGTGCTCGCGGGGGTCGCGGCTCACGAGGCCGACGGCGCGGTGTGGATGTCGGAGCTCACCGACCTGGTCCGCGTCCCGGTCGACGACCCCGCTGGGTGGACCCGCCACCATCCCTTCGACCCCCGCCTGTTCGCCGACAACCTCGTGTGCGCCGGCAACGAGCTGCTCTTCCCCTACTACCGGGTCGTCTCCCGCATCGAGGCCATGACGCTTCGAACGCCGATCCTCGCCCGACTCGCCTACCGGCTGGCTCGCCTCCTCCCCGCGTCCTGGTTCGGCTCGGCCGCCCCCGGCCAGGCGCCCGACCGCTTCGACCAGCCCTGCTTCGGCCGCTTCGATCCCACCACCGGCCGGATCACGTCCGCCCGGCTGGAGGCCCACCGGGAGGGCTTCGACGGCCACTGCACCCACGTCGAGGCCGCAGGCGACCACCTCGTCTTCATCAACTACCTGGCGCGCGAGGTCCTCGTCGCAACACCGTCACGCTGATCCCGGTGCCGCCTGGCCGTTCCTGGCGCCGCAGGCGTGCGGGCCGGCGTGGTCGCGCAGGGTCTGCTCGAACAGGTTGGGCGGCAGGTACTGGCACATGGCGCACGCGTCGGGCACCTCGCCGTCGAGCATCTGGCGCACAGCGGCGCGCACGTCTGTGACCGGGTCTTCGCAGTCGACGGTGTGCCGCTCGCCGCAGAACGCGGTGGTGCCATCCCAGCGGTAGTAGAGGAAGCGGGCCTTGTCACAGCTGGCCTTGGTGCTTCGGCTGTAGAACTCGCGGTTGGTCAGGCAGATCGCGTGGGTCTCCCGCGAGTACGGGAAGACCTTGGGCAGGTCGAGGATCATGTCCTGGTCGATGCCCGCGCGCTGGTACCAGCTGGAGTAGTCGCGCTCCTCGCTTCCGGGCATGGCGAGTGCGGTGGGCACGATGATGTCGGGGCGCAGCAGGCGGTCGACCTCGCGCAGGCGCTCGGGGAACTCGTGCAGGTCGGACGCGTGCACGACGCCGTGCACCGCGAGCACGGTCGGGTAGTTGCCGGCGTTGCGCTCCTCGACCATCGCCTGGAAGTTGCGCACGACCTTGTCGTAGCGGAGCCCCTTGCGCGACGCCTCCATCTTCTCCTTGCTCTGGAAGTCGAAGGACAGGTAGAGCAGATCGAAGTGGTTCTCCAGGATGATCCTTCGGTTCTTTGCGTTCCAGGCCGAGCCGTTGCTGAAGGCGAGCAGGTAGAGGTTCCGCCGCTTCGCCTCCTTGATCATCTCCTCGAACTGGGGATGCAGGAAGGGCTCGCCCTGGCCCTGGATGTGGAGCACCAGCTGGGTCGCTGCGTGGCGGTCCAGGATGTCGACGAAGGTGTCCATCGTCATGTCGCCGAGCGGCTTGTCGCGCTCGGGCATCATGTGGTGGATGCAGTAGCGGCACTTGAAGTTGCACCGCGAGGTGACCTCGACCTGCAGGGCGATCGGGTGGGCGTGGTGCAGGGGATCGGCGAAGAGGAAGCGCCGCAGCGAGCGAGGGTGTCGCAGCATGTGCATGTGCCGGTAGAGCCGGCGATCCCAGATGAGGCGAGCCACGCGTCGGGTCAGCATGGCGCGATCGCGCAGGCTCATCGGGCAGCTCCAGGGGGGGGTGGGCGAGAACGCCCAGCTCGGCGGGGGCCCGTTCTGTACCACACGGGCCGCCTGCAGTATGACGGTCCTGCCGCAAAGCGCGCGGCGGAGGTAGCAAGATGGGTCGCCGGATCGCCCACGCCTGGGGCCGACGTCAGCTCGCCGGGCTGTGGTACAGCGCCATCGCCGTCGCTGCGCTGGTCGTCATCGTCCCCCTGGCCACGTGCGGGGGCTGCGTCGGCTCGATGAGCCTGGGCGAGGTCGGCTTCGCCCTCGGCTTCGTCCTCACCTTCGGCCTGCTCGTCTGCGCCGTGCTCGCCGGGATCGTTGCCTGGGGCCTGCTGCGCGGCCGCAGTCGTGCCGCTCGCCTCGATGCCCTGTTCGCCGAGCTCGGTACGATCTCGCCAAGCGGAGGTGGGCTGGGCAGCCGCGCCTGGGAGGGCCGACTCCCGAGCGGTCGCCCCCTGTACGCCCGACTGGACCGTGGTCCCGCGCTCGTGCTGCGGGTCGGGGCGGACGTGCGCACCCGGGCCGCGTTCGGGGCCGACAGTGCGCTCGGACGGGGGGCCGCGCGGGCGCTCGGTCGGGAGCTCGCGCCTGTGCCCGGGCACGACCACCTGGTGGGCGGAGGGCGGGAGCCCGCCTTCGTGCAGACCCTCGCATCCGCGCCGGGCAGCGGCGAGGCGCTGGCGACGCTGCTCACAGCACCCTCGCCTCAGCTGCGGAGCGTCACCGTCGCGCCCGGCTCGGTGGCGGCCGACCTCCGCTATCTACCGCTTCGAAGCATCACGATCGAGGATCTCACCGCATGGACCCAAGCGCTGGCCGTGCTCGCGGACCACGCGGAGTCCGTGCCGGTCGCGGACCCCCTCGACGGGTAGCGCCAGGGCGTCCGGCGGGCCCGGTTGTATCACTCGTAGATCCGCACCCAGTCCACTTCCATCACCGCCTCGTCGAAGCTGGCGGGTACGTCGCCGCCCAGGTTGCCGCCGACGGCGACGTTGAGCAGCAGGTAGTGCGGGTTGTCGTAGGGCCGGCCCGCGTCGTTGGGCATCGACCAGACGAGGTCGTCGTCGACGAACACCTCGAGGCGCTCCGCGTCCCACTCCAGCGCGTAGACGTGAAACGCCGTCGTGGAGGTGGGCACGCGCAGCTCGCCGCCCTCGTGGGCGTACTCGCCGGTGCGGGTGTCGGCCCAGTGGAAGTGGGCGATGGTGTGCTGCTTGTCCCAGCCCACCTGCTCCAGGATGTCGACCTCGCCGCACGCGGGCCAGCCGACGTTGCCGTAGGTGGTGCCGAAGGGGTTGCCGAGCTCGTTCACGTTGGCGCCGAGCGTCCAGATCGCCGGCCACGCCCCCGCCGCAGACGGCAGCTTCGCGCGGACCTCCACCCGGCCATAGGCAAAGGCGAACCTGGCGTTCAGTCGGGCAGACGTGAAGTCGCGCGCCGAGCCCTCGACGGTGTAGCGCTCCCGCCGGGCCCGGATCTTCAGCGTGCCGTCGCTCACCCAGGCGTTGTCGAGCCGCTCGGTGTAGTGCTGCAGCTCGCCGTTGAACCACCCGCCGTCCAGGGGCGGCCGGTGCTGGGCCAGCCACTTCGACGGGTCGACGGCGCCGTCCCGGTCGAACTCGTCCGCGAAGATCAGCCGCCGACCGTCCGATCCGACCTGCACCTTCATCGTGCGCTCCTCCCGCGCCGAGGCGCCGTCCGCGGCGAAGGCCAGCACTGCGAAGGTGTGATCGAGCAGCCCCTCCTCGGTCAGGGTCACCTCCAGCACGCCGTCCTCCCGCTCGACCGGCGCGCTGCCCTCGACGAGAAACACGTAACGGACGGCATCGTCAGCGCTGGCGGTGAGCCGCACCCGGCCGGAGCCGTCCCCGTGGGGGTTGAGCTCGTCCGCGCCCAGCGCCTCGGCCTCGAACGTCAGATCTGCAAGGGGCAACGCCGGCTCTCCACTGTCACCCGTGTCCGTCCCGCGCCACACGTCGCCGTCGGTGTCGTCGGTCTGCACGCCGGCACAAGCGACCAGCAGGAGGCAGGGCACGGTGGCGCGGAGCGGCATGATCCCTCGGGGAAGGGTTCGACGTAGCCCGGCGGAGAGGACGACGCGCCTACCCGCAGTCCGCCGAGTCGGCGCTCCCCTGCCCTTCCGCCGGGACTCCCGAGCGCCGGATCCGGATCACCGACCCCGGCACCGCCTCCGTCGCCCAGGAGGTGTGCCAGCCGTCGGGGATCTCGGGCTGAATCCGTACTGGCACTGGGGATTCGGCCGAACCGCCAGTCACGGCTGCATCAACCTGTCGCCGCGAGACGCGAGGAACGTGTGGGAGGCCGCGTGCAGGGCGTACGCGGGGCGCCAGTGCATGGTCCAGGGCACGTCCTCGACGTAGTACGCGTCGGCGGCGCCGGGCCGGGAGCGCATCGTGCGGGTCGCCATCTTGTCCGTGACCCGCCAGGTGCCCCTGGGCGTGCCCATCGGCGCGGCGCCGGTCGAGACGACGGTCCAGTAGACCAGCCGATCGCCGCGGTAGAGCTGGAGCACCTGCTGGTCCAGCTCGACGTCGATCCAGAGCTCGTCGTCCCCCACCTCCAGCGGGCGGTCCGGCGCGGGCATGGGGTGGCGCAGGGAGCGACGATCGTCGAGGTAGCCGTCCACGCCGGGGCCGAGCGCGTCGATCAACGCCCACCACCGCCCATCGCCGACCGGCTGGCTGCGGATGACGACCGGGGTGTGGTACGGCAGCACCGCGCCGATCTCCGCGTCCTCGTCGGGAGCGACGCGCACCTGGGCCCCCTCGTAGGCGACCGTGAGGCCGGGCCACTGTCCCTCGGGGAGCGGGTCGGCCTGGAGGTCGCGGCCGACGAGGCGGCTCACCGGGTAGAGGTAGACGTCGTCGAGGGCGGCGACCTTGCCGTCGCTCCGCAGCAGGACCGGCCCGCGCTCGGTCTGCACCACCTCGACGAAGCGGTACTTGTTCCCCGCCCCGCCCTCCAGGTGGCCGACCGGCGGATCCCCGGCGTTCCAGGCAGTGAGATCGGCATACAGGCGGCCCTGGAAGCGACGCCAGCGCTTGGCGTAGAAGGCGGGCACGAGGGCGACGGGCTCGCTCGCGTCGTACTCACCGGTCTGCAGGTAGTGCTCGAACTCGGCGGGCTCGGGCGGATCGTAGGTGACCAGCGGGGGCTGGGCGACGGGGGCCTCGGTGCCGGGGACCGCGTGATCGAGGCAGGCGAAGCCGTGGGCAGGCAGGCGGGCCCAGCCGGCGGCGCAGTCGGGGCCGTCGACCCGCTCGAGCACCTCGAAGGCACTACCCGCGCGGATGAGCCCCCGGCGGGCGGCATCCGAAGCGGGCCCGCTCAGGACCTTCACGTCGCGCTCGGCGACGAAGAAGGTGCGCGGTGCCGGGTCGGTGTCGTCGCTGTCGGCCTCGCCGGAGGGAGGCGCCACGGCAGCGACCTCCACGGGCGCCTCGGGGCTCGCCGTGGTCTCGGACGGCCCCGCGGGCGCGGACGGGGCGCAGCCTGCCAGCAGGCCCAGCAGCACGGGGATCGCAGCGGTTCGCATCGCCTGCGCCTATCCCGTCACCGCTTCCGCACCTTGCGTCCCCGCGCGATGATCCGCTGGTCCGGGTCCAGCTCGACCTTCAGCTGGTCGGTCGTCACCGGCACCCGCAGCTCGCCGCGGCCGTCGACGACCTCGACGACCACCTGGATCGCTCGATCGCCGTCGTGCACGACCACCGGGACCTCGAAGGTGCCGAAGGGCACGTCGGACACGATCTCACCGGTCAGGGCGCCCCCGTCGTCGAGTCCCCAGGTGAGCTTCATGTCGGGCATGAAGCCGTTGTGGACCCAGAAGTCGAAGAACGGCTGAAGGTCCTGGCCCGAGGTCAGCTCCATCGCGGTCTGCACCCGCTCGGCGGTGACCGGTCCGGGCAGGCGGATCAGGCCGTCCAGCGCCTTGAAGTAGGCCTCCGTCCCGATCTTCCGGCGGAGCATGTCATGCAGCACGAAGGGGCCGTACTCGTAGACGATCTGGGGCTGGAAGGGGCTGCTGTAGGCATCGGTCAGGCTCGCCCGCTCCTCGGGACGGCCCGTCATGGACTCGTACAGCACGGGAGATCCGGGGAGGTCCTTCTCCCAGGTCCGCTGGTAGCCGCGCATCTTGTTCTCGCAGACCTCGGGACCGCCCAGCTTGCTGATGTACATGCACGCGAAGCCCTCGGCGAAGGACTCGGAGATCCACGCATCCTCGATCGAGTAGGGCCTGGCGAGGTGGCCCCAGTACTGGTGTGCGACCTCATGCGCGAGGAGCCCCTCCTCGAGGAACTTCAGCTCCAGCCTGCCCGCGCCCTTGGGTCCATCGAGCATCACCATCTGCTGGAGCTGGACCATGCCGTGGGGCGCGATCCAGACCATGCTCAGGCACGCCGCGGGTGCCTCGAAGACGTCCATCTCGGGCACCGGGAAGTCGGGCAGCCATCCCCGGTAGTACTTGGCGATCTGGCGGACGTGCTGGCCCGCGCTCTTCAGCTGCCGGGGGCTCTTGCTGAACAGGTGGGTGCGCACGGCAGGCAGGCCGTCGCCGGCGGGGTCGACGTGGGTGAACCAGCGCCCGATCGCCACGCCGGGGAAGTTGGCGGGCTCGTCGTGCTGGACCTCGATCAGGCGCCAGCCCTTCTCCAGGGTGTCCTTGGTGGTGCGCCCCGAGGCGACCGCGCGCAGGCCGGTCCCATCGGGCACGGCGACCCGCAGGCGCAGGGGCCACGCCTGGCCCAGCTCCTGGCCCGGCAGGCGCGGCAGCGGCATGATCAGGCCGGTGCTGTCCCCCATGGGCCGCTCGCCCCAGCACTCGGTCCAGGTTCGCAGGCCCCAGGTGTCCTCGTGGTGGATCTGGAAGGTGATCGACTCTCCCTCCGCCACCGGCTCGGGGAAGAAGATCCACACCCCCACGGTGCGGGTCGCGCCGCGGATGAGCCCCGCCGGCGGTCGGGTCGAGGCTGCGCTTCCGCCGCCGTCCTCCTCGTCGTCTTCGTCGGCGTCCCGCAACCGGTCGCCGTCCTGCTCTTCATCCTGCTCGCGCAGGCGCTCGAGGTTGCGCTCGTCGACCACCGGCACGCTGCCCGACAGCGACGTGCCGTCGGGCAGCACCACCTTGCGCAGCACCCAGGAGTCGGGCTCGGCCTGGACGAGCGGCACCTCCACCCGCATGCCCGACAGCGGTGCGCCCCGCGCGGCCACGGTCAGCTCCGTGACCATGTCGACCTTCAGTGTGCCTTGATCCTTGGGAACCGCGAGGATCCGCGCCTCCGCCCGGACCGGCACGACCCCGGCGAGGGTCTGCGGCGCGCTGGTCGGATCCCGCGGATCGCGCGGGGGGAACGGAACCCCGCCGACAACGCCGCTGACCGGCCAGCCCAGCGCATCGCGTCCGAGCGAGCGCACCGACCACTGGCGCCGCGGGTCCCACTGTCCGGCATCATCGCGGAGCAGGGCGAGCCAGCTGTCCCCGTCCCCCGGTGCATTGCGGCTGGCGCTGGTGAGCCCGTAGCGAAGGCTGGTCTTCAGGTCGACGAGGAGCAGGTGTCGGGCCGAGTCCTGCCAGGAGACGCCATCATAGCGGTCCAGGGCGATGGCCTCGGGCAGCTCGAGGCCGAGGTGGTCGTACAGGCGCAGCCGGCGGGACAGCACCGCGTCCGCCCGGAGCAGCGCCGCAGACAGGCCCTTCCGCTTGCCGTAGACCACGATGCCGAACACGTCGCTGTCGGGGTTGTCGGGATCGTCGAAGCCCGGGCCGACGTAGAGCTGCTGCAGTCGCGGGTCGGTGCCCAGGAACACGCCGGTGTCGACGCTCACCGTCAGCGGCTCCTCTCCGTGGGCCAGCGCCGCCACCGCGTCCTTCTCCGAGAGCCCGAACCGGACCAGGCGGTTGGCGAGCACCTGGGCATCCGCGCGATCGTCGAGGCGCACGGTCGCGGTCGCGGTCGCGTCGACCAGCACGAAGCCGACGAAGGACCGGGTGCCGCGCTCGTCCGCAGACGGCAGGCGATCCGGTCGACCCGCCGCGCGCTGATCCCGGAGGAACGCCTCGGATCCCCGCTCCCACGCGCCGCCGAAGCGGCCGCTGAACACCGGGACCAGCACGCCGTCGGTGATCGTGAGGCGGAGCGGCCCCTCCTCGTAGACGATCGGCTCCTCGACGAGACGGTACAGGTCCTTCTCGGTGGAGATCGTGGTCAGCGCGCTCCAGCGGTCGATCCGCCGGTCCGCCGCCGAGACGTCCTCGGCAGCGACCGCGCCCGGGGTGTGGACCAACAGCGCGGCGACTAGCAGGATGATCGCGCTCCAGACGTGCTTCATGAGGCCCCCTCTACGAGTGCAGCGTAGCATCCTTCGCGTTGGCGGCCGCAGATCCGACCTGCGCCCTGGGAACCACCGCAAAGACCAGCAGGGTCGCGCCGACGACCCCTGCAAACGCCGGAGTCACGATCATCGCGACGTCGCCGGGGGTCGACAGGCCGGCGGTGAACAGGGCGGCGAGCCCGGCGAGCAGCAGGCCCGTCGTCCAGGCGATGGGCACGAGCAGCTCGGAGAGGGTGCGCTCGGCGGCGTCGAGGGGCTGGGCCCCGTCCCGGCGCAGGGCGGCGGCCCGCAGCGAGAGATGGATCCAGACATCCACGCCGACCCCGAGCGCCAGGGCGAACGCGAGCACGACCGGCTCGGTGAGCCCCACGTCGAAGAGCGCGAGCGCCGCGGCGGTGGCGGCGACCGCGAGGGCGGCAGGCACGAGGCCCCACAGCGCGAGGCGCAGGGAGCGCAGGCCGACGGCGAGCACCACCAACAGGCCGATCCCGGTGGCGAGGCAGCTCATCCACAGATCGCGGGGGATCCGGCGCGCCCCGCGGACGGCGACATCGACGAAGCCCCGGGTGGAGACGGTGACGCCGGGGGGCACCTGCAGCGCCTCGACCGCGTCCACCGCAGCGAGCCAGCGATCGGGCTCCCAGGTGACCAGGCGGGCGTGCAGGCGGTACCCCCGGCCTTCCGGAAGCGCCCACAGTGCTCCTCCTTCCTTGCGAAGTGCCGCGTGACCCGCTCGGAGCACGGACGAGCCACGCGCCAGCGCCCGCCGGGAGACGAGGGCCTCGGGGGGGCGCCCCTCGGCGCGACCGATCCACAGGGCGACCTCGGCGAACGAGAGCACCGCGCCAATCTCCTCGCGCTGGACGAGGTCTCCGTGGGTGGCGAGCAGGGCCCGGTAGAGGGTGGGCTCGCCGACGCCGGCGTCGCTGCCGAGGTCGACCTCCAGCGTCGGCAGCCCGCCCAGCTCGCGGGTGGCCTGCTCGTGCAGGACCCGGGTCGGGTGGGTGGCGGGCAGCTCGTCGAGGAGGCGCAGGGTCGGGCGCAGGGTGGGTGCGGCGACCACACCGGCGGCAACGACAGCGACCCCGCACAGCGCCCACAGCACGCGCAGGCGGCGCACGCCCTGGACCCCGGCACGGACGCGACCGAGGGGCACCCGCTGCAGGTCGCGCACGGTGGGTCCCGGCCACAGGCGCAGGGCGAGGATGGGCAGGGCCAGGCCGCTGATCAGGGCGAGCACGATGCCGCCTGACGAGAGCAGGGCGAAGCGACCGAGCGGCAGGGAGGTGATGGGCACGAGCAGCAGCAGGCTGCCCGCGGTGGTGGCGGTCGTCAGGGTGCACGGCAGCGCGACCTCGGCCAGGGTGGCCGCCGCGCGGGCGACGGGATCCTCCCCCGTCTGGCGGGACCAGGCGTGCACCACGTAGACCGTGTCCGCGAGGCCGAAGACCAGCACCACCACGGGCACCAGCAGGTTGGGACCGCCGAGCGACAGCCCGGACAGCCCGGCGAGGCCGATGGTCGCGGTGGTGGCGAGGCCGACCGCGGCCAGCGGGAGCACGACCGCCCGCCACGTGCGCCCGACGACCGCGAGTCCCAGCGCCATGAGTGAGACCGCCAGGCCGAGCAGCCAGGGCAGATCCCGCCGCGACTGGGCGGTGAGCGCGTCCTCCAGCACGGGCAGGCCCAGCACCACCGCCCCGTCCGCGTCGGCGAGCGCCGCCCGGATCCCCTCGACCGCAGGATGTTCCTCCCCTCTCGCCGTGTGCACGACAATCCCGGAGCGAGTCTCCAGCCCGCCCAGCGCCCACCCGTCTGCCCGGGCGCGGTCGAGCAGCGCCTCCGGGAGCACGGTGACCAGCGCGTGGTCGACGTCCATGGGCACCGCGCGCTCGACGCCGGGCACGGCAGCCAGGGAGGCGGCCGTCGCGTCCAGCTGCTCGCCCCCCACCCGGTCGGCGAAGGCCACGACCACCGGCGCCGGCGGACGCTCGGCATCCCCGGCGCGATCGGCGTAGAGCGCGGCGATGTCGACCTGCAGGCCGAGCACGCGCACGCCGGGCACGGACAGCAGCACCAGGGCGGCCAGCACGACGGCCAGCAGCCCCGGCGCGCGCGCCAGGGCCGTGGCCCAGCGGGGTGTCATCGGGTCGGACACTCAGTCGTGCTCGATGCCCAGCTCGTCCAGGGTCGTCGTGTCCAGCCAGCGGGGCACGTCATTGCTGTCCAGCGCGCTGTTGAACAGGTCCTCGTCGAACAGCGAGGGCAGCTGCTCCACGTCCCCGTCGATGACCGCGCGGGAGATGTGGATGATGCCCGCTCCCTGGACCAGCCAGTACCCGTTGTCCTCGTACATCTGGAACCCATCGGAGCAGCGGCCGTCCAGGTAGAAGTAGGCGTCTGCACCGGACTCCGCGAGGATCGACGCGCGGTCGGGCGGGTCGGCGAAGAACTCGGCCACGGTCAGGTCGTACTCGGACGCCGTCGCCAGCGTGGTGCCTGTCGCTCCGCCGTGGGCCGCCTCCAGCGCGGCCAGGTCCAGGTCGATCCGGGTCAGGTAGGTGCGGTCTCCGGCGTAGTCGGGCACCAGCACGCCCTGCCCCCCCGGCTCGGCGGCGAGCACGGTGCGCAGGTTGCCCAGCAGATCACCAAACGCGGCCTCCATCGCGGTGAAGTCCGCAGTCTTGCGATGGTTCAGCGCGTTGTTGTTGAACAGGTCCACCGTCTCCGCCGCAGTCATGCCGTAGATGGGCTGTGGCGCGCAGCTGGCGCCGTTCCAGCGGTCCTGGGTCTTGGCGCCGACGTAGTCCTCGGGCGCGCCGCCCTCGCCGGCCAGCTGGTACTGCTCGGAGGCCTCCAGCACGACCACCGCAGCCTGGAAGGCCCCCGCGAGCGCCAGGGCATCCGCCTGGTTGATGGACACGTCGGCCCGGGCGATCGGGTTGGCCTCGTGAGGAACGCTGAACTCGAGGGCGTCGTCCTCACCCGCCGCGGCGAAGTCGACCGCGATGTCGTGGAAGCGCCCGGACAGCCCGCCCAGCTGGTCGTGCACGGCGCCGAAGGACGGCAGATCGCAGACCTCGGCCAGGAAGTTCATGACCGGGAAGGCACCGCAGTCCATGCCCTTGCAGAGGTCGTCCTCGTCCACGGTGCTGAAGGGCACGTCCGCGTCCGTGGGGACGTCCCACAGGGTGTCCTCCACGGTGCCGTCGACCCGATGCACGGCGGCACACAGGCTGGTGTCGCACCAGCCGGGCATCGTGATGTCGAAGGTGAAGGCCAGGGCGTCACCGGCCCGGGTCCCCGCCTCGTCCACGGTGATGGTGCCGCTCGGGGTCGCGGTGCTCTCGTACCAGCCCACGCACGAGCTGAACGGCGCGTCACAGGGCGGGTAGTAGCGCAGGTTGTAGCGATCGATGCGCGCCACGTCGAGCTTCAGGCCCTTGGCGAGCGCCACCCCGGAGCCGTCCTGGTAGACATCGCCGGGGTCGAGCGACAGGTACAGGTAGCCGCCATCCCCCATGAAGTTGTCGAGCTCCAACCAGACCTCTCCCGGCTCCACCCAGGCGTAGGACTGCGGCTTCACCGGGTGCATGTCGTAGGCGGTGCCCGAGGCCGATCCGCTGGGCGCCGCCTCTGCGGTCAGGGCGACCTCGCCGCCGTCTCCCTCGGCCACCATGCGGTACAGCCCCCGGGGGCCGTGGGCACGCTCGGTGCTGAAGGACTCGTTGCACCAGCCCAGGAGCTGATCCGGCTCCGACCACTCGGTCACCTGGAGCAGGTTCGAGATCCCGCGGCCGAACCGGGACTCCTTGTCGCTGGGGTCGGCCTTCACGCAGGCATCGTAGGCCTGGTAGGCAGCGACCACGTCCAGGGCGCGCAGGGCGTCGTGGCCCGTCGGACAGGCGACGGCCTCGGGGTCCGTGTCGGTGTCCGTGTCGGTATCGGTGTCCGTGTCGGTATCCGTGTCGGTGTCGGTGTCGGGGTCCGTGTCGGTGTCGGTGTCCGAGTCGGTGTCCGAGTCCGTGTCCGAGTCCGTGTCGACATCGGTGTCGGTGTCGGTGTCCTTGCTGGGGCACCCGGTCAGCGTCGCGACGAGCACGGCGCCCAGGAACGGCAGGGTCAAGCGAGTCATGGTGTTCGTCCTCCGCGCCGTGTGTGTACCGCGCGGGAGGATCCGTCACGACCCGCGCAAGTTCCTGCGCGACGGGCGGCTAGCCTTCGCTGTCGCTCGACGACTCCGAGTCCGCCGCCGCCGCCGCAGACGCCGCCGCGCGCGGCCGAGGACGACTCCGCGCTCGGGCCCGACGCTTCCACTTGCCGAGCCCCTTCTCCACCAGCTTCCTCCCGCGACGATCGTCCGCGTCCGTCTTCGAGGCCGCGGTGACCTTGGCTGCCGTGGCGTTGCAGTCGAAGTGCTCGAGGCGGGTGTTGTCCGGGTCCCAGGCCGCCTCCTGCCGCATGCCGGCCCGCGTCGCCCGCTCGGCCTCGCTGTCGCTCTCCTCGGACAGCGACTCGTCGGCGATCGCCTTGTCGGCGTGGGGCTGCGTGACCGAGTAGTCGACGATGTGTCCGTGAGGTGGGCGCTGCCGACGCCGCTTCGAGCCGATCCCGACGCCCAGCTCCCTCCCGTGACGGTCGAGGTAGATCGGCTCGCCACATCGCCCACAGGTCGCCTTCGAAGCAGCCTTCTCCTTGCCCGCGGGAAGGCCGAGCTCCTCGCGGGGCCGCTTGCGCTTGCGCACCCGGCCGGCGATGACGTCCGACTCGCTGATGTCCTCGTCCGACGACAGGTCCCGCACCTCGGAGAGCCGCTCCACGGCGGCCGCGAAGCCAGGCGGCTTGCTCGGCCGGCGCTCTCCCTTCCGGTCCAGGGCACGCTCGTAGTCCGCCTCATCCGCCAGATCCTCGGCCTCGTCCTCCGAGTCGAGCACGAAGTCGGGCTCACCATCGGAGTCCGCCGGGACCCGCGAGCCGTAGTACGCCGAGGCTGCGGCGAGCACGCTCGACCCGCTGTCCGAGCTCGACCCGCTGTCCGAGCTCGACCCGCTGTCCGAGCTCGACCCGCTGTCCGAGCTCGACACGGGCGCAGCGGCGCTCGCCGACGACGAGGCGGCCACCGCGCGTCCTCTGGAGCCTGCCCTGGCCTTGCGACGGTACATCGATCCTCCAACGGTCTCCTGAAAATCGACCTGTCGAGGACCTAGTCCGCTCCAGACCACACCATGATTACGGCGCATTACTCCTGGGACGGGCGGCGAGCGAAGCCAGCGCGACCAGCCCGACAGGCGCAGCAGGCACACCCGACCCGCGCCACGACCCAGCCCCAGCGCGAGGCTGCGGGGAAGGGGTCGGAAAGCCAAGGGTTGCCCCGTGGTCTGACACAGTACGAGTGCGGGGCTCGACCCTCGACCGTCGGGACATGCGCGCAGCTGCCTTCGCAGCCGGTGTTCGCCTGACCTCCAAGAGGGTACGCTCCCGCAGGAGATGCCCTCGATGGATCCCCAGACCAGTACCGCTCCTCCGGTACCTGAAGCGACGGACGTGCAGGTGGACCTGGCCCGGCGCGTCGTGACTCGCGCGGATGGCGAGGACGTCCGACTCACCTCGCGCGAGGCCGCGCTCCTCGAGTACCTGATGGCTCGCGTGGGCCAGACGGTGGCCCGGGAGGAGCTCCAGGAGGAGGTCCTCGGCATCAGCCCGCTGTCCCTGTCCCGCGCCGTCGACTCGGCGATCGCCCGGCTGCGCGGCAAGATCGAGACCGACCGGAACCAGCCCCGCCACCTGCTGACCGACCACGGCGAGGGCTACCGTTGGGTGGCCTCCGGACCGGCCCCGGCCCGAACGGCACCGTCCCCAGCACCCGCCGACCGCATCGACCTCGGTCCCCTGTCGCTCGACTTTGCGTCCTCGATCGCCCGGATCGAGGGAAACGAGCTGGTGCTGACCGCCATCGAGCGGCGGCTGCTCCGCGCCCTGGCGGAGCGCGCGGGCACGTTCATCGACCGGCAGGCCCTGCGGCGCAAGGTCTGGCCCGACGGCGCCGGCTCCCGCGCCCTGCCGACCCTGGTGCATCGGCTCCGCAAGAAGCTCGGCGACGGGCCCGACGGCGAGCCCTGGATCCAGACCGGCCGGTCGAAGGGCGTGCGTCTGCAGCGACCGCCACCGCCGACCCTGCCCGACGTCGGCGCACGCAGGGTGTTCGGACGCGACGCCGAGGTCGAGGCCCTGCGGGGCGCGCTCGGCCGCGGGGAGCGCCTGGTGAGCCTGCTCGGTCCACCAGGGATCGGCAAGACCACGGTGATGCGCACCTTCGCGGCCCGCTCGGTGCCCCCCGGACGCCGCCCGTGCTGGGTGGACCTCGGCATCACGACCACGGTCGAGGGGCTGTGTGGTGCAGTGGCCCAGGGCATGCTGCTGGATGCTCCCGGGGCCGAGCTGCGCGCTCACGTCCGGCGCGCCCTCGCCGCGGACCCGAGCCTGATCGTGCTGCTCGACAACGCCGAGCACCTCGACGACGACGCCCGGGCCGAGATCGCCGCGTGGGTCGAGGCCGGCACGACCGTGGTCGCGACCTCGCTCGAGCCCCTGCACCTGACCGGCGAGGTGCGGGTCGTCATCGGTCCGCTCGCGGCCACCGGCGACGGCGGAACCGACGACACGGATGCTGACGCGGCGGACGAGCGCGACCCGGCGCTGCTCCTGTTCGAGTCGGTCGCCAGGCGGGTGAAGCCCGGCTTCAACCTGGACGAGCAGACCCGACCGGCCGCGCTGCGCATCGTGGCCGCCCTGGACCGCTGGCCCCTCGCCATCGACCTCGCCGCGACCCGGGTGGACGCGATGGGCCTCGCGGACATCGAGTCCCAGCTCAACGAGCGCTTCTCCCTGCTCGAGGCGGGACGTGCGGACGTGCCCGAGCGCCACCGCACGCTGTTCACCGCGATCGCGTCCCAGTGGACCCGACTGCAGCCCGACGAGCGCGCGGCCCTGGCGACCCTGTCCGTGTGGGTCGCTCCCTTCTCCCTCGCGGACGCAGACGCCGTGCTGCCCGACGCCGCCGTCGTTCCCCGCCTCGTCCGCCGCAACCTGCTCACCGTGCAGTCCGGCCGTCGCGGTCGCTCACGCTTCTCGCTGTACAGCTCCATCCGCGCCTTCGCCCAGCTGCAGCTGCATGAGCTCGGGCTCGCCGAAGAAGCGCACGCCGCGTTCTCGCGCTGGGCGCGGGACACGGCCGCCACCCTCATCGCCGATCGCCGCCCGCCGGACGACATGTCCGGTCCCCTGCCCCGGGTGCTCGACAACCTGCTCGCCGCCGCGAGGATCGACGGCCCCACGGCGATCGCCGTCGCTCGCGCGGTCAGCGACACGCTGGCGATACGGGGTCAGGTGCATGCCTGGGCCGAGCTGCTCGAGCGCGCGCTGGCCGGGGCCGAGAGTGACGCGGATCGGGCGTTCCTCCTCGCACAGCGCGCGATGCGGGGCATGAGGATCGGCGCGGATCAGGAGCAGGTGCGCGCTGATGCGGAAGCGGTGCTGGAGCTGGCGGCGTCTGGCCAGGCGGCCTTTCTCGCCCACACGGCGCTGGGCTCGATGGCCATCCGACGCGGCGATCCGTCGGTGGCCGAGCGTCACTACCGGGCTGCCCGCGAGGACGCCCTCAGCCGTGGCGACCGCCGCTCCGCCGCCGCGGCAACCAACAACCTGGGCCTGGCGCTGCGCCACCTCGAGCGCCCCGACGAGGCCGCCGCCTGCTACGAAGACGCGCTGGAGGGGCTGGAGTCCGACGCGTCCAGGGCGGTCGTGCACCTCAACCTCGGGGTCATCCAGTCGACGCTGGGTCGGGCGAGCCGGGCGCTGGAGGAGGCGGATCGCGCGGTGGCGCTGCTGCGTGACGGGGGGCATCCGGCCCACCGGATCAAGGCGCTGGGCCTGCGCGGGGAGGTCTACCGTCAGCTGGGGCGACCCGAGGACGCCGAGCGCGTGCTGCGCGAGACCCTCGTCCAGGCGGAGCAGGTGCACGGCACCGAGGTGGGCCTCACCCGGCGCCGACTCGCCGCGCTGGAGCTGGAGCGGGCCGATCCGGACGCGACGATCGCCGAGGTCGAGGCCGCCCTGCGCGCGCTTCCCGAGGACATGCGCCCGGTCCGCGCCTACCTGTGGGCCTACCGCGGCGCCGCGCGAGCCATGCGCGCCGAGCTCGCGGGCGCGGAGCGCGATCTCGCCCGGGCCCGGCGCGCCTTCGAGGAGGTCGGCGACCACATCGGCACCCGCGCCGTCGCCATCTACCGCCTCCTCCTCGACGGCGACCCCGAGCAGGCGGAGGCCCTTGTCGACGATCCGCGCCTGGAGGTTCAGCTGGCCCGGAGAGCGGTGCAGGCGCACCTCGCCGGGGCCGGCTGCGATCCGGCCTGACTGCCCGGAGATCACCGCTTGGAGGCCTTGTTCTCGCCGCGAGCGACGAGGGACCAGGACGCGTCGAAGCAGGTCTTGCTGCCATCGTCACACGCCCCGCAGCTCCCACCCCCGGCGACCACCTGACGGCACACCTCGGTGGGCTTGACCCAGGCCGACGCATCCCGCGCGTCCAGCCGGCCGGAGAGGGTGCCGAACACCTGGTCCTCGTCCGAGAAGGTCGCGGAGAACACGGCATCCTCCAGGTCGACGGCTCCGTGCTGGGTCTGCAGGACGAGATCCGCCTTGGACGTACGGAATCCGCTCTTCAGGGTGGACGTGGAGCCCGCCGCGACCTTGCGACCGTCGTGCACCCAGACCATGCGGGTCGAACGCCCACTGCGGGTCAGGCTCAGCGCCAGCGGCGCCTTGGCCAGGAACGGCAGGAAGAGCTGCTTGGGCGACGAGGCGGCGGCGTGGTCCAGACGCAGATCGAACTCCCAGGTGGCGCCGTCGGGCATCGAGACCGGGTTGGTGCGGATGGGGTCGAGGGCGAGCGCGCCGGCGTCGGCGGCGTAGGCGTCGCGGATCGCCATCGCGTACTCCCAGACCGCCGGGACCCCCTTGGTCTCACCATCACCGCCGGGCACCAGGTAGCTGTTGTTGGCGATCGAGCCCTTGTGTGCGGTGTTGCAGACAATGGCCACGCCCAGGTCCTCGCGCCCCGACTTTTCGGACATGCGCGGCCACCACATCCACATCGCCGCCCCACCCTTGAAGTCCCCCCCGTGCATGTAGAAGGTGTCCGTTCCGGCGAGGTCTCCCGCAGCGCCGCCCATCTCGACATAGCGAGCGGACCTGTCGCCACCCCCGAGGCGCTGCAGGGTGAACTTCTTGGCGCCGCTGGGGGCCAGGCTCCACGGATCACCGGCGTCGTAGACGGTGCTGGACGTGACCACGAACCCACGCTGCAGCTGCACGATCAGCCGGGTCAGATCCCCGATGGTCATGCTCCAGCCGCCATACGGTCCGTAGTCGGGGCCGGCCGTGTTCCAGGGGTGCCGGAAGAACCCGTCGACATCGTGACCCAGGGCCAGGTGATCGTACTCGCCGTTGTCGTAGCGGCGCTCGTGGAGCAGGGACGCGGTGAGCATGCCGTCGTCGGAGGCCAGGTTGTCGTTGAGCATGGCCCAGACGTAGGGCTCGTAGGCGCGCTGACTCGCGGGCAGGGAGGTGTTCGCGCTGATCTGGGCGTCCAGGACCCCGCCGATCGCCGCGTAGTTGGCGTTCGAGTATGCTTCTGACGCCACCATGGTGGTGTGTCCGTCCCACCCGTACAGGGCGAGCCGCGGGATCGTCTGATCGAACGTGGACGGAGGGGACGCGGCGTAATGGGTCTCCCCATCGCTGGAGGACACCGACATGTGGCGCAGCTCGCGGATCGTGTAGCCGGTGATGTCCCCGCTGGCCCAGGTCAGGTCGCCGACGGTGTCGTCATCGGCGAGACCGTAGTCCCGGGCCGCGAGTGCGGTGATGGTCTTGGACACCGACGCGACCCCGAAGATCGAGTCCAGGCTCAGGTCCGTGGTGCCGTGCTCGACCCCGTAGGTCTCGAGGTAGTGCACGTCGTCGCCGAGCATGATCCCGACCGCACACCCGCCCCGCGTCGGGTCCTCCACCAGCGCTGGCAGGCTGCCGATCCCGCTGGAGAGCATGTCGTCGACCAGCTCCAGCGAGCGGTCGTCGTGGTGGGCATCCTTCTCGCTGGACAGCGCGAAGTTGCTGTCGGACAGCTCGTCGGTCTCGCTCGCGTCCTCGGCGGAGGGCACGCACGCAGGGAGCAGGATCAAGCAGGGCATCAGTCGGATCAAGGACACGGTTCCTCCTCGGGAAAGGCAATACCGAGACGCCGGTCGTGGCAGCGTCTCGGCGTGTGCCAGCCTGTGTCAGGCCGGCGATGACGCCGCGAGCTACCGGCTCGACTTGCTGGTCAGGCGGTCGTCCTCGTGGAAGAGCCGGCCCGTTCCCCGGCCCGACGCCTCGGTGATCCCCCAGGCCTTCAGGTCCGACGAGGTCCAGTAGTAGCCGAGGCTCATCGCGAGATCGTCCTGCACGTGCACGCCCAGGACGTTGCCGTGCTCGTCCAGCAGCGCAGCCCCCGACGAGCCCACGCAGGTGTCGAGGTCGTGCTCGAGGAAGGGGTTGAAGTCGCCGACCAGCATGCCGACGCTCATCTGCTTGGGCAGCCCGTCCGGGTGGTGGAACATGCCAGCGACGATGTCGTCGTCCGTGGTGAGGCGCACGTCTACCCAGCCGCGATCGAGGCCGGGGTCGTCGTCGAGCCGGATCAGCGCGTGGTCCTCGTTGTACTCGCCGTCACCGCCCTCGCCGTCGTAGGCGAAGTGCACGATGGCGTCGCAGGTGTAGGTCTTGGCGGGGCCGCTGGTGTAGCTGTCGTCGGGGTCGTCCTTGGTGTAGTCGAAGCGCACCTGAAGGTCGGCGCACACCTCGGCGAGCGTGTCGTGCCCGATCCGCGGGGGCGAGACGCAGTGGCCGGCGGTCAGCAGCAGGTTCTTGCTGACCAGGATGCCGCTGCAGCCGACCACACCCTCGACGCCGAACAGGCTCGTGTACTCGATGTGCGCAGCGGCCTTCGACACCTCGCGCTCGGCGCTGTTGCCCTCGGACACGGGCACGTAGTTGTCCTCGGTGCAGCTCCCTCCGGCGAGCGCCGTGGACGGGAGCAGGGCGACGGAGAGGGAGAGGGAGAGGGAGAGGGAGAGGACGAAGCAGCGTGTGGGTCGAGTCATGGGAACCTCCGATCCCCATGTGACCGTGCACCCGTCGCAGCGGAGTCGCACCTTGTGCCGGTGTGTGTCGGCGCTGCAGCATGCATTGGCTAGGCTGCGCGCTCGACCCCTGGAGGACTGGTGTTGAACGAAGAGACCCTGCGCCGCTCGATTGGCGCACAGCAGCTGCGCCCCGGGTTCGCCCGCACCCCCGAGCTCGACCTGTGGTGGGCCTGTGGCCGCCAGCGACCCGGTCGCCATGAAGGGCAGGAGCCAGGCCGAGATCCGGGCTCAGTTCACCGAGCGCCTCGACGCGGCTGCAGCCGCCGGACCCGCCGATGAAGCCGCCTGCCACAAGGCCCTCGACGTCTGGCTGTGCAAGGCCCGGTCCGGGTACGAGGTGCGGGGCCTGCTGTACGTGGTCGAGGCCGTGCTGGGTACCGAAGCCGTCATACAGTACGTCCTTCAGTCCTGGGAGTCGACGGATCCGGCGGAGCTGAGCCAGTCCGCGTCGGGAGTCGGCACCCTGGCCCTGGACCTCGCGCCCCTGCTGCTCCGCCTCACCCCCGAGGCCCACGCCGACGCGCTCACCCGCTTGACCGCCCTGCGTGACGCCCTCATCGCGAACTGGCCCTACGGCACCTACGAGCGCAGCCCCAAGACGTCTCTGCACCATCACCTCGCCGCCTCTCTGGACCTCGTCCTGGGCGGCACCGAAGCCATGGTGCAGATGCAGGTCCGCGCGCCCCACCACGCGGTGTTGTGCGAGGACGGACCGTTCCTCTCGGGCTTCTTCACCGCGCTGACCGGAGCCAAGTGGACCAGCGTCGCGCCGCGGGCGGCCTTCGTCGCCCCGGAGGCGGTCATCGTGCACTACACGCGCTGCTACGACGAGTACACCCGCGCCGAGCAGCAGCAGGAGCTGGTCGAGGTGCTCTCGACCCTCGCCGATCCGCGCATCGTGCCCTGGATGTTCCACATGACGATGGGGACCAAGGCGCGCGCCGCCGCCAAGGCCTGGTTCGTGGAGCACGCGGAGGAGACCGCCGACTACGTCCGCTCCCAGCGCGATGATCCGAACGGGCCCTACCGGGCTGGCGCGGAGAAGCTGGCGAAGGCGATGAAGATCTGACCGCCGCGCTCACAGGCGGATCCTGGTTTACGACGACCGGGACACCTGGCACGACCACGGCTACAACGCCGTGCACGCCATCTGGGACATCCTCCCCGACGTCTACGCGCGCTACGCCGTGGCAGACGCCTCCTGGCAGCCGGAGCCCGGCGCGCCCCTCACAGCCGCTCGACCACCGCCCGGTACAGCCGCTCGCGCAGCCAGGCGTGGGTCGGGTCTTGCTGGAAGCGCGCGTTCCACGCCAGGGACACGCGGACATCCGGGAGCGTCACCGGCACTGGAGCGACCCGGAGGCCCATGGTCGCGACCGGCCCCTCGGCAAAGGGAAGGGGCACGTTCATGAGCAGATCGCTCTGCCCCAGGGCCAGCAGGCCGGCGAGGAAGGTCGAGACCTGCAGGCCGACGGCGCGGGTCAGCCCCTGCGCGGCGAGGGCGCGCTCGACCACGTTGCCGCCGCCGTTCCCCGTGCGCACCACCACGTGGGGCCAGGCGAGCCAGCGCTCCACGTCCCAGCACCCGTCGAAGGCGGGGTGGTCGGGACGCCCCGCGACCGCGAAGCGCACCACCCCCAGCGACCGGCTGCGGGCGTCGCCGTCGAGGAAGTGCTCCGGGGCGATGCACAGCGAGGGCCGGTCCCGCGCCAGGGCAGCAGGGAGATCGGCCGGAGGCATGTGCGCGCGGATCCGGACGCCCGGCGCCTCGGCCCGGACGAGTCCGACCAGGAGCGGCAGCACACCCGAGAGGAGATCGGGCAGGTACAGGTCGAGCTCGAGCTGGGCAGACCGCGGCTCGAACGGCGCCGGGGACGCAATCGCCTGGCGCAGGCCGGCCAGGTGATGGGCCAGCGGCGCCTGCATGGCGAGCGCCCGGGGCGTGGGCAGCATCTCCGCACCGTGACGCACCAGGAGCGGGTCGCCCAGGGACTCCCGGAGGCTGGCGAGCCGGTGGCTCATCGACGACTGGGTGATGCCGAGCCGCCGCGCGGCGCGGGTCACGTGGCGCTCCTCCAGCAGCACGCCCAGGGTCACGAGGTCAGGAAGATCCATCATGGCTCCAGACCATGTTCTTCATGGCAATGATTCATTGGGACCATGGTCAGGCCCAGAGTACTCCGGGAGCATGAACGCACCCACCGACAGACTCCTTCCTGGCGACGTGATCGCCCCGTTCCACCTCGACACCCTGGCTCACGGCCGCCTGGGGGTGCCCGCTGCCGGACTGCTGCACCTGCAGTTCCGCCGCTTCGCCGGCTGCCCCGTGTGCAACCTGCACCTGCGCGAGTTCGCCGAGCGCTGGGACGAGATCTCGGCCGCTGGCGTGATGTCCGTCGCCTTCTTCCACTCGCGCTCCGAGCAGCTGCTCCCCCACCAGGAGTCCCTGCCCATGGCGATCGTCGCCGACCCGGAGCGCAGGTTCTACAAGGAGTTCCGCGTAGAGCGCTCCCTGTCGGCCATCGCCAGCCCACGGGTCTGGGCGCGGGCGGTGCGCAGCGTCGTGCAGGGAGCGACCAACCCGCTGGAGGGCGGCGCCCAGGACGGGCTACCCGCCGACTTCCTGCTTGGCCCGGACGGCGTGCTGCGCGCGGTCCACTACGGTCGCCACGCCGACGACCAGTGGTCGGTCGACACCCTCGTGCAGCTCGCCGCCCGCGCGAGGGCCTCGTCGAGCACCTCCAGCACGATCGGCTTGGCCAGGACCTGATCGAAGCCTGCCGCCAGGGAGTCGCGGACGTCCTGCTCGAGCACGCTCGCGGTCAGGGCGAGGAGTGGCAGTCCCGCGGTGTCCGCGCCCGCACGCAGGGCCCGGGCCGCGGCGCGCCCGTCCATGACCGGCATGTGCACGTCGAGCAGCACGACGTCGAAGCCCCCTCCCGCGGCCGCCTCGACCGCCTCGGCGCCATTCTCGACGACCACCGACTCATGGCCCAGCCGAGCGAGCATGCGCTGGATGATCGCCCGGTTCACCTCGTGATCCTCGGCGACCAGGATGCGCAGGCTGCGGCGATCCGCGCCCTCGATCGCCGCCGGCAGGCCCTGCGCGGGAGCGGTGGTCACGGGCAGGGGCACCGTGAAGTGGAACGTGCTCCCGACGCCCTCTTCGCTCTCGACGATCAGCTCGCCACCCATGCGTCGGACCAGGGCCGCGCTGATGGTCAGCCCGAGCCCGGTGCCGCCGAACCGGCGGGTGGTCGAGGCGTCCGCCTGGGTAAACGCGTCGAAGATGGCCTCGAGGCGCCCGGGCGGGATGCCGATGCCGCTGTCTCGCACCGCGAAGGCGACGAGATCGCCGTCCCGCAGCGCGGTCAGGCGGACCTCGCCGCGCTCGGTGAACTTGAGCGCGTTGGACACCAGGTTGGTCAGGACCTGGCGGATCCGGAGGGCGTCCCCGCGTGCCCAGCTGCTCTCGACCTCCACCTCGCCGACGAGTGCGATGCCCGCGCCCTCGGCGGTGGGGCGGAACAGGGCCAGCACGTCCAGCGCCAGGGACTCCAGATCGAAGGGGTCGTCCTCGATCTCGAAGGTGCCCCGCTGGGTCCGGGTGGCCTCGAGCAGATCGTCGATCAGGCCGAGCAGGGCGTCCGCGGAGCGGCGCGCCGTGCCGATCAGCTCGACGCCCTCCTCGTCGAGGCCG
Source organism: uncultured Pseudomonadota bacterium (assembly GCA_937891875.1). Lineage (GTDB taxonomy): Bacteria > Myxococcota_A > UBA796 > UBA796 > REDI01. The sequence goes on from CALATR010000542.1 coordinate 34,290, forward strand.
TCGACCGAGAGCAGCTGCAGGGTGCCGACGAGCCCGTTCATCGGGGTGCGGATCTCGTGGCTGACATGGGCGAGGAAGGAGCTGCGGGCCTCGGCGGCGGCTCGGGCGGCGGCCTCGCGCTCGGACGCGGCGCGCAGCTCGTCGTCCTGGGACTGGAGCTGCTCCACCTGCACGCCCAGGGTGCGCCCCATGGCCAGCACGTCATCGCACAGCTCGCCCAGCTCCACGATCTCGGCCTGCACCGCGGGCTGCTGGTGGCGACCGGCGGCGATGTCCCGCACCGCGTCGCGCAGGGCCTGGATGGGCTGCACCACCAGGTCCAGCTGTCCCCGAACCCGCCAGTAGAGCAGGGCGAGGAATGCCGCATAGAACATCAGGATGGCACCGATGACGATGGCACCCAGGCGCAGGGAGTCGGCCCAGGCCTCGTCCGCCGAGGCGAAGATCGCGTCCTTGGGCACGACGACCACCAGCCACCAGCCGGGACCGTCCAGGCGCTCCCACGCGACCAGCCGGGATCCGCCCAGCGAGGTCTCCGCCAGCCCCCGATCGGCGCTGGCGAGGTGCTGGCCCAGCTCTCGGGTCGAGGGCCGATGGAAGAGGTCGTAGTCGGCGGGCTTGAGGGTGTCGGTCGCGACCGCGCCGGTGTACTCGTGCGAGGTCAGCTCGCGGATGCCGAAGTCGGCCTCCCCGGCCTCGGGCAGGGCGAGCAGGGCGCCATGGCTGTCGACCAGCACGGCGTAGCCCCCCCAGGGCAGGTCCACGTCCAGCACCTGGTCCACCAGCTGCTGCAGGGTCACGTCCACGCCGACCACGCCCTCGAGGTGGTCGCCCTCGTAGACCGGACCGACGGCGCTGGTGATCCAGCCCGCGCCCGCCGGATCCAGATACGCGTCGGTCCAGACGACCTTCCGCTCCGGATTGTGGGCCTCGTCCGCCAGGTAGTAGAAGTTGAAGGACGGGATGTCCATCCGCGGCGGGTAGTCGGCGACATCGATCGGTGGGTGGATCCGGTTCAGCGAGTCCCAGGTGTTGAGGTAGGCCTGGGCAACCAGCGGGTCCGCGACGACGAGGTCCCGCATGAACGGATCCATGCGCCCGGTCCGGTGGGCCTTGTCGACGTCGATCGGGGCCGCGCCGCTGTAGAACACCGTCGCGCCACCGGGGGCCGGATCGGCGACCACGTAGGCGCCCTCGGCGGTGTGGCTGTAGCGGGCGAGCTCCTCGGCAGGGAGGGCCGCGTCGTTCCGCAGGGCGCGCCCGGCCTCGGCGGCGAGGAGCGCGACCTCCCGCTCGATGCCCGCGAGGGTCACCCGGACCGACGCGGACTCCGCCGCGACCCGATCCCGGACCTGGGCCCGCGCGATCCGGTCCAACGCATCGACCGAGGTCACGTAGTTGTGCAGGACCATCGTGCCATACGCCGCGAGCAGAACCAGCTCGACCAGGAGGAGGGGCCCAAGGGTGGTCGAGATGAAGGCTCGCCAGGTCCAACGCGTGAGGGTCAATCGACGCCGTGCCATGGCCAAGCCATCGGCCGCACGACGTGCTCCATGAGCCAAGACGGTGTCAGCTGTCTGACCCCTACCCCTCGGCCGAGAGCAACACCGGCATCGCGAGCGCGACCGCGAGGCCGAACGGGTGGTCGTCGGTCAGCTGCTCCACCGCCTCGTCGAGGATGCCGAGCGCCCATCGCGGGTTGAGCACGGCCAGCACCGCGGGCACCCGGGGATCGCGCCGCTGGGGGCCTGCGCGCAGGGCGAGCACCACCTCGACCGCGCGGCGGTCGTGGCCGGCGAAGGAGCCGATCAGCTCGAGGTCGAGGGGCTGATCCTCGTGGGCGAGGTTGTGGGCCAGCGCCAGCCGCGCCGCGTCGGGGGTGCTCGGCCGGTAGACCAGATCGAGGTCCTCCGGCGTCGAGCCGTGGCGCAGGGAGGTCGCCAGGGCGCGGATCTCCTCGGCGGCGTCCTGCCACAGGATGGGGAGATCGGAGATCAGCTGCCGGCGCAGGGTGTCCAGCGGCGAGCGGGCCGGCGCGACCAGGCCC
>CALATR010000543.1 GCA_937891875.1 uncultured Pseudomonadota bacterium
GCTCACCGAGACCCGACAGGCGAGCGACCGGCAGGGCGACCAGACCCGCGACGGGATCGACCCGGCCCAGTCCGCCCGGGGACGTGCCGACCATGACGACGCGCTCCGGCTGGGTGGTGCGGCGGTCGAACACGACCACGGCCCCGTTGGACAGGGTCCAGCGCACCGCGTCCGTGCCCTCGATGGGCTCGCGCTTCACGATCTCGCCGGCCTCGGGGGGGATCCCCACGAGGGGCCGCTCGATGTTGGTGTCCTGGAGCTTGTGGGGCACGCCAGCAAAGCCGCGCTCGTAGGCGGCGAGCACCTCGGCGTCGGAGATGGGGTTCTTCGCCGGCAGGACCACCTGGATGGCCCGGTTCTCCTCGGGCAGGAGGTTCTCGTCCAGCCAGAGGCTGGCTTCCTCCGGGGTGATCTCGTCGATCATCTTCTCGGACAGCCGCGCCATCTCCTCGAAATCAGGAGCCGGCTCGTCGGTGAGGTAGTGGCGGACCAGCTCCTCTGCGAGCTCACCCGAGGGGGTCTCCCCGCCGGCGGCCCGCGACGCGATCTGCCGCTGGAAGGTCTTCATCTTGCGGCGGGCCCGCTCCAGCTCGGGCTCCTGGATGCCGTGGGTGCGCAGGCGATCGATCTCGATGCAGAGCAGCTCGAGCGCCTCCATCGCCCGGTCCGGCCCGGGAGCGACAACGCTGGCCGACCAGGCCGTGTACGACGGGGTGATCCGCCCGAAGCCCAGGTTGGTGCGCACGACGGCGCCCTCCCCGTCGCGGTTGAGGATCCGCAGGCGGTCCTCGGCGATGATCTGCACGGTCTGCGCGACCAGCCACTCGCGGTAGGCGCGCAGGGTGTTCTCCTCGCGGTCCTCGATGCGACCGAACAGGCTGATCATGGTGCCCGGAGCTTCCGGATCGGCGATCACGCTGACCGAGGGCCTCTCCTTGTCGGGCAGCGTGACCCGGGGCCGCTCCGGCGCGCCGGGCGTGTCCTCCAGCCCGCTGAACTCCTTCTCGATCACCTCCTGTACGTGATCGGCGTCCACGTCACCGACCACGATGACGCCCATCAGCGAGGGCCGGTACCAGTCGTCGTAGAACTCGCGCAGGGCGGGCGCCTCGATGCTGCGCAGGGAGGCCTCGGTGCCGATCGGCGGGCGCGTCTGGTAGACGGAGCCGGCGAAGATCATGTCCAGCAGGGACTCGGTCATGCGCTCCGAGAAGCCCTGACCGGTGCGCCACTCCTCGATGAGCACGCCCTTCTCGCGCTCGACCTCCTCCGGGTCGAAGGTCACGTGGCCGGCCCACTGGGCCATGACCTTGATCGCCTCGTCCACGACCGCCGGATCGTCGGTCGGCACCTGCAGCACGTAGACGGTCTCGTCGAAGCCGGTGCGCGCGTTGATGTGAACGCCGAAGGGGATGCCCTGGCTCTCCAGCCAGCGGACCAGCGAGGTGCCCGGGTAGGCCTCGGTGCCGTTGAAGGCCATGTGCTCGACGACGTGCGCGTAGCCGAGCTGATCATCGCGCTCGACCACCGAGCCCACGTCCACCGCCAGGCGCAGCTCCACCCGGCCCGGGGGCGAGCCGTGCGGGCGCACGAACCACTCCAGCCCATTGTCCAGGGTGCCCGTGCGGATCTCCGTGGCCAGGTCCAGTTCGACGTCGAGGTCCCACTGGCTCTTGACCTCGTAGCCGGCGAGCTGATCGGCCAGGCTCTCGGGCGCCTTGGGCGGCCTCGCGCACGCGATCGCGGCGACGGCCAGGACGACGGAGGCGTGCCGGACCAGCCGACCCACGATGCTTGGCTTCACGATGTCTTCCCCTTGGAGATGGCCCGCAGGAGCGAGCGATCGACGGTGTCCAGGATTCGATCGACCGGGACACCGCCCTCGAGACCGAGGTTCCGCGACGCGCCGTCGGCAGCGGACTCGAGTGCCATGAAGGCCAGGGACACCCCGGCGATCGCGGCGAAGGTCCACCAGCCCGTGGTGGTGACCAGCCCCACCGGGAGCGTCATCAGGTAGAGCGCGGTCAGCGAGGTGGTCGGGAATCCAGCGGGCTCGGGCACGCTGGCACCATCGACCCGGGCCAGCGCCGCGTGCACCTGGTCCAGCTGGGCCTTGGAGGCCGCCGAGCGGGCACTCACCGCATCGAGCGCGACCAGCAGCGGGTCCTCCGCCTGGCGGATGTCGGCGAGGGTGGCGTCGTCGAGGATGTCGTCCAGGGGCTGCAGACCTTCCCGTCCGTATCGGGTGCGGGCGAGACGCAGGGCGGCCAGCACCGCGCTCTTCGAGCTGGCAGGAACCGAGTGAGACAAGGCCGAGAAAGCTGTCCCAAGCTCCACGATAGCGTCATGCGCCCGCTGCCTCCGAGCCTGGCCTGCCAACAGCCGCCCCAGGCCGAGCAGCGCGATGGGCACCGCACCGAGCGCCCAGGGCCAGGGCCCGAGATCGAACCATGACCAGCCGGTCAGCGCCCACAGCAGCGTGACGACCAGCGCCGAGGCCA
>CALATR010000544.1 GCA_937891875.1 uncultured Pseudomonadota bacterium
CCGCGGCGAGCTCGTGGGGTGAGGCGCCGTTGAGGGCCGCGGAGAGCTTCTCGGCGCTGACCGCCATCTTGATGCGCTTCGCCGTGTAGCCAGCGGTGATCTGGAAGGCGTCGAACTCGTGCTTGGCGAGCTTCTCGAGGCCATCGAGGGCCTGGTCGATCTCGGTCGCGGACAGGCCGGCCTCGCGCAGTGCGGTGCGCTGGCTCGACAGGTCGAGGGTGCCGTCCTTGCTGCCGAGGAGCTGGTACTGCACGAGCAGATCGGCCTTGACCTGGTCCGCGGTCTTGCGGTCGAGGGCCTTCGGCAGCTCCACATCCGGCGCCTCGAGCCTGGCGATGTCGAACGCCTGGCGGGTGAGGTAGCCGCCGTCGGGATCGTAGGCGGAGGTGCCCGCGCGCATGAAGCCCTTCATCACCGCGCGCTCGAGCTGCTCCATGCCCGTCGCGAAGTCCGCCTTGCAGCCCTTGCGGACCACCTCGCGGAAGGCCTCGGGGTCCTTCTTCGCCAGCTCGGCGAGCGCCTTGAGCTTCTCGGGATCGCCCTGGAGCGCGCCCTCGACGTTGAGGATCTGAAGCTCGATCGCGCGCCCCTTCTCCGCCTCCTTCCTGTGCTCTTCGGCCTCGTGGGTCGCGACCTCGGCCAGCTGGGTGAGGGACAGGTCGAACGAGGCAGCCAGCTCCTGCAGCCGCTCCTTCAGGGCGGTCCCGGTCAGCCCCTCGCTGCGCAGGCGCTGCAGGCGGTAGGCGACCACGTCGCGGGTCTGGGGATCGACGCCGGCGGGGGGATCGACGACCAGGCCCTGGGCGCGGGCCTCGGTCGCCAGGCGGTTCATCTCCTCGACGCTCATGCCCTTGTCCCGGGCGAGGGCCTGCATCGCGGCGACCCGCTCGTGGGCGGGCTTCTGCTGCACCTCGGCCATGGCCGCGGCGACGTCCTTGGCGGTCCGGGCCAGCTCGAGGCGCTCGTCGAGGGAGTGGGGATCCGCGCCGGTCATGCGGCACAGGCGCTCCTTGGCGGCGGCCTGCTCGTGGGCTGGGAGCTGGTCGATGGCCTCCAGGCGCTCGGCGAGCAAGGCGTCGGGCATCCCGCCCCCGCTGCCGTCGCCGATGACCGCCCGACGCAGGCGCGCGAGCCCGTCCTTGCCCTGCTCGGCGAGGTCGCGGGCCAGGCGCTCCATCTCGGCCTGGCGGGCCTCCTCGGGCAGGGCCTGGATGCGGGCCAGCTCGTCGTCGACGCCGTCCTGGGTCGTGAGCACCCGCGCGGCCTCGGGGGACAGCTCCTTCAGCGCGTCCACGAAGACGTCGTCCTGCTTGCGCTGGGCGTCGATGGCGGCCTTGGTGAGCGCGATGTTCAGCTCGGTCGTGCCGGACTTCGTCATCCGCTGGTCGAGCATGGCGCGCAGACTCTGCTCGCCCTCCAGGGGCCAGGCGCGCATGACCTCGGCCAGCTCGGCGGGGGAGAGGCCGGCGATGGCGTCGCGTACGTCGGAGGGTCGCACCACCTCGTTCTTCAGGGCGGCCTGCAGGGCCTCGACGCTGGTGCCGACCTTGGCCGAGTCCACCTGCCGGGTCGGGTCCTTGCTGCCGTCCTTCGGGGTGGCGGTCTCTGGGACGATCGGCTCGCCGCGGAGCACCCGCATGGCGTTGGCCTTGGACAGGCCGGTGGCCTTGCTGACCCGATCGATCTCGGCGCGGGCGTCGCCGATGGCTCCGAGATCGTCGGTGCCGAACAGGTCCCGGGCGACCGCGCGCACCTCGTCGAGCTCCTTCTCCAGCTCGCCGAACCGCTTGGCCTGGGCCTCCGCCTCGTCCTGGACGGTGCGCACGTCGCCCTCGATGAGCTCCTGCAGGTCGTCGTCGAGACCGAACCAGGTCCAGCTGTCGAGCGCCTCCGAGAGCTTCGCCCGGGCCTCCTTGCCCCCGTCGGCGTCGCCCGCGCCCATCTGGCGGAGCGCCCAGCGCCGCTGATCCGCGGTCATCGCCAGCATGGCGGCCTGGACCCGCGGCGTGTCGCCGTCGCCGTCCTCGGGGTCCAGCGCCCTCTCCAGCCGGTCGAGTCGGAACCGGCGGATGTCGGCCGCAGACGCACCCTCTGCGCGCTGGTCCCCCTCGGCGATCGCCTCGTCGAGGATGGCGACCGACACGTCCTCCTCGTCCCCCCAGGTCGCGCCCTCGATCTTGTCGCGCACCTGCTCGTCGACCTTCTTGCGCTCGTCCGCGGACAGGGCGTCGTAGGTCTTGCCCGCGGGCAGGAAGGCGGCGCGCTCCCCGGCGAGCCACAGCTGGCGCTCGTTGCCGGTGAGCGCGCCCAGGGCGTCGTCCATGGCGACGTTCTCGGTGATGCCGCCGTTGATGTTCTCGATGCGGACCAGCTTGATCTGCGTGCGGGTCCGGATGCCGTTGAGCTTGCCCTGGATCGTGCCCAGCTCCTCCTTGCGCGCCCCCTTGGACAGCTCGGCGACGACCGCGTCGTAGACGTTGGGATCGGTGACCGGCCGCCCCATCTTCTTCGCCATGGCGAACTGCAGCTCCAGCAGGAGATCGCCCTGGTCGCGGTCGGTGGCGCCGAGCAGCTCCTGGCGCACCAGGTGGGCCTGCTCCGGGTCCAGGGTGCCGTCCTTCGTCAGCAGGGCCGCGCTCTTCTCGACCTGGCTGTCGAAGCGGACCTCGTAGCCGTTGGCGGTGAGCAGCCCGCGCAGGGCGATGAGATCGGCCTTGTCGTCGCCCTTCAGCGCGCTGTCCGGCGCTGTCGCGAGCATGTCGAGGAAGCTCTCCAGGTCCTGGCCCCGCTCCGCGGCCATGCGCTTGGCCTTCTCGAGCTGCTTCCTGGACTTTCGCGAGTCCGTGCTGACGCTGCCGTCCTCGTTGACCGTCTTGACGGCGAGCGCGTCTGCCGCGCGCTTCTCGACCACCTTGGAGCGGTCCATCGCCACCAGGGCCTGCACGTCGGCCATGGGCAGGCGCAGCTCCTTCGACAGCGCCTCCATCTCCGCCTTGGCCTTCGCCGGGTCCTTCATGCCGGCCAGGCGATCGAGGCGGCGCTGGGCCCGGGCGAGCCGGTCGTCACCCTGGCCGGCACCCGCGTTCAGCGCGGCCCTGGTGGCCTCCAGCTCCTCGATCCGCGCGTCGTAGATCCTGCGCACCTCGGACTCGGGCATGTCCCAGGCCTTGGCGATGGCGGCGATCTTCTCGTCGCGCAGATCGGACGGCAGGTCCCTGGTCTCGAACACCGCGCCGAAGATGCGGTCCTCGACCAGCAGCTCGTTGGTCTTGCCGTTGAGCTCGGCCTCGGTCTTGCCGGTCAGCTTGGCGAACGCCGCCAGCGCCTTCTGTCGCGCCTCCGGATCCTCGATGCGGCGGATGCGGTCCAGCTCGGCGCGCATGTGCGGACTGTCGTCCTTGCCGAAGGACGCGCGCATGGCCTGCTGGAATGCCTCGGGGTCCTTCAGGTCCTCCAGCGCCTGGGCCCGGTCCTTGCCCGTGGCGAGGCGGTAGGCGTCGAGAGCGGCGCTGGCGGCGGCGGGGTCGACCTCGACGCCGGTCATCCCGGACAGCGCGGTCGCGGCCTTCTCGTCCTGGGCGACCTTGGTGAAGAAGTCGTTCGCCTCCTTCTTCGCCTGATCCTTGGCCTCGTACCGGGCGAGTCGCTCGTCGGCGAGCTCCTTCTTCTCGGTCTTCGACTGGGGGTTCTTGCGGTAGTAGGCGGCCTCGGCTTCCAGGCGGTCCTTCTCGACCTTCAGCCGGCGCTTCTGCACGGACTTCGCGGCGGCCTTCAGCGCGGGGTCGTCCAGCGTCTCCGGGTCGACCGCCGCCAGCTTGTCCATGACCTCGCCCGGCTCGCAGCGCAGCCGCTTCGCCTGCTCGGCGACGAAGGCCTCGGCCTTGGCCGGGTCGCGGTACTTCTCCGGCAGCTCCGTCGCCCAGGTGCGCACCTGGACCTCGTGGGTCCGCAGCTCGTCGTGGCGCTTGAACGCCTTGTCCGACAGCCCGGCGGCGGACTGCAGGCTCTGGTTCAGCAGCTTGCGGGCCTCGGCGAGGTCCTTGGGCGGCGGGTCCGTGTTCGTGGAGCGCCCGATGTCAGCGAGCAGCTTCTCCCGCTCGAACCGGGGCAGATCGTCGAAGCGATCGAGCTCGTCCCGCCAGGCGAGCTGGTCCTTGACCTTGGGATCGGCCTCGCCGGCGGCCCGCAGGCGCTCGTCGACCTGCTCCATCTCCTGGTCGTAGCGCTCCTCCAGCGCCTTGAGCTCGGCCTCGGTGAACTCGCCGTCGGGCTTGAGCAGGCGCTGGCGGGCCAGCTCGCGGTCCTCGGGCGTCATCGCCTTGCTGCGGTAGCTGTGCACCTGTTCCAGGCCGCGGTCCTGGCGCGCGGTCTCCTTGGACTTCGCCTTCAGCGCGGGCATGGACAGGCCGGTGCGCTCGCGGAAGCTGGCCTCGGCCTGGGCGCGCCGGTCGGGATCGGCGATCTTCTGGATCTCGAGCCAGCGGGCCTGGGTCGCGGGGGTGAGCACCGGCGAGGACGCGGCCTGCTTGCTGCCCAGCGCCAGGATCGCCTTCTTTCCGTAGCGTGCGACCAGGGCCCGCAGGGCGGCCTGCTGCTCGGCCTGGGGCTTGGTGCGGATGTCGGCGAGCTGCTCGCGGAGCACGTCGTCGGGCGGGGCGGACTCGAGGGTCTTCGGGTCCTCCGGCGCGCTGGCG
>CALATR010000545.1 GCA_937891875.1 uncultured Pseudomonadota bacterium
CCTACGTCTTCCGGTCCCTGGACACGGTCGCCATCCACTTCGGCGGCCGCGGCGAAGACATCGGCTTCCACGCCCACCAGACCGGCAGCGTGACCTACCACTCGGACGCCATCAACGACGTCAGCTCGCTCGACTTCCAGAAGGTCTCGCAGCTGGCGTACGAGCACCTCGAGCGCGATCGCGCGGCCTACGTCATCATCAACCCGATCCCCGAGTCCGAGGTCGACAAGACCGCCGAGACGTCGTCCTACCACGGCGCGAGCGAGGGCGACGCGGTCATCAACGCGTCCGACGCCCTCGCCGAGGTGACGGAGGAAGACGTGATCTCGGCCTACGTGAAGCCCGACCTGGGCGCCCTGGTCGACAAGCGCCTTGCCAACGGCATGCGCGTCGTCATCCTCCCCCACGGCGAGTCCCCGCTGGCCCAGGCGACCCTGCTCCTCGGCGGTGGCAACGACGTCGGCGAGGTCGGCATGCACAACCTCGCCGGACGCTTCGCCGCGGACGACTGGTACGACGGCCGCTCCGGCAACGACCCCCTCCAGATCGCGGCCGAGCGCACCGGCGCCCAGTGGGGCAGCAGCCGCTTCGCCGCGGACAGCTACGCCTACCACAACGCGTCTGGCGTGCGCGTCCCCGCCTCCAACCTGGACGGTGCGCTGTGGATGATGCGCGAGGGCGTCGAGACCCTGCGACCCGACTTCAACGGCAAGGGCACCTGGGCCAAGAAGCAGGTCGAGTCGATGGGCAAGAACTTCCACAGCCGGGCCTGGCACATCAGCGACATGAGCCAGCGGCACCTGTACCCGGACAGCCCGCATGACTGGCCGCTGCAGTGGGACACCGTCCAGAACTACGTCGACATCTCGCCGTCCGACGCCAAGGCCTACCAGCACCGCATCGTGCAGCCCAAGAACGCGACCCTGGTCATCGTCGGCAACGTCGACAAGGACGAGACCCTGCGCCTGGTGGTCGACTACTTCGGCGGCTGGGAGAACCCGGCCGACGTCGAGCTGGGCCCGGTCACCGTCCCCGAGCCGCCCGCCATGGCCGAGGGCTCGAAGGTGCTGGTGTTCGACAACCCCAAGCGCACCCAGACCCAGGTCAGCTACGAGTGCCGGCTCCACACCGAGGGCGTGCAGGACATCCAGGCCACCTCCGTGCTGTCGAACCTGGTGTTCGACCGCACCTTCAGCCAGCTGCGGGTCAAGGAGGGCCTGGCCTACAGCCCCGGCGGCTTCGCCAGCGCCTCGCCCAACGGCACCGCGCAGCTCACCTTCAGCAGCCTGGCGGTCAACTCCGGCGTCGGTCGCACCCTCGAGTTCTTCCGGGACTTCACCCAGAAGATCGAGGACGGCGGCATCGATGACGAGGTCCTCACCCGGTACAAGCTCCGCCGCGCGCGCAGCCACGGCGTGCAGGCCCAGTCCACCAGCCAGATGACCGGCAAGCTGGTCAGCGTGCTGCGCTGGGGCCAGCCCTGGTCCATGCTGACCGACGCCGGCGAGGACATCGCCAGCGTCGACGCTGCCACCCTGCAGCGCATGGTCAACGGCTGCAACAGCCGGGCCATCGCCACCCTCGAGGGCCCGGCGGACGTCATCACGCCCCAGCTCGAGGAGCGAGGCATCGCGTACGAGGTCGTGGACTACAAGGCCCGCGGCGACGAGCTCCACGAGAAGTTCGACCCCAAGGGCTACAAGAAGTACGCGAAGAAGCGGGCGAAGGACGAGAAGAAGAACAAGGACACCGACGAGGCCGAGACCACCGACGGCTCCGCCGACAGCGAGTAGTCCAGCCGCAGCGCGAGCAAGAAGCCGCCTTCCCGGCCGGGAAGGCGGCTTTGCTGCTCAGGGAACGGTCGGTGCGGAGGGGGGATCATGGAAGGAGGCGCGCGGTGTGCCCTGCCCCCACCACGAAGGCACGGAGACCCGGAGGGCCACGGAGGAGGGAGGGGCCAGGCGGAGAGCGTCGTCTGGCGGTTGGGGTCAGAGGGGACTGGTGAACTCGTCTCCGCCCTGACGTGCGTCCTCTCGGCCGGATCACCTCCGGCACGTCAGCCCAGAGGCAGAGCGATCGTCCGGAACAGGCCTTGGAAGCCATCAAATCCAGACAGCCACCTGCACGAGGCCCGGCCCACCTCTCCCCTCTCCGTGGCCCTCTGCGCCTCCGTGCCTTCGTGGTGAGGGTGCGGCTCGACCCGCGCCGTCCCACTCCCCTCGCCCCGCCTCGACGGGTCTCGACTCCCACTCGCGCTCACTACCGCGTCCCATCCAGCGCCCGCTCGACCCGCTCGAGCGCGTCCAGCACGGGCTCGGCGTAGACGCTGTCCGGGTAGTCGCGCACGAGCGCGACCAGGATCTCTCGGGCCTCGCCCAGCGCTGCGGTGCGCTCGGAGCCGGTGAGGCGTACGCCGCGGGCGAACCAGCGCCCGGCGAGCTCGCGGCGAGCATACACATGAGCGTCGACCGCCTCGGTCCAGAACGGCTGCACCCGAGGGTCGTCGCGGACCGGACCGAGCACCCGGATGGCGTCATCGGGCCGACCCGCGCGCAGGGCGGTGCGCCCGGCCGCCAGCCGCTCCTCGACCGTGGACACCAGCGCCCGACGGTCCGCCCGCCAGCCCGCGTCCACCACCGGTGGCTCGATGAGGCCCTCGTCGAGGAGCCGCTGCACCAGCGCCTGCCTGGACTCGGGGTCGAGCTCGGCGAGGGCGTCCCAGGCGCGCTCCTCGGGGGGCACCACCCGGACCTCCATCACGCCCGGCGGCGACTCGCCGGCGGTGGGCGACTCGGGCCCGGGCTCGACCGCCTGCGCCGAGCCGCAGCACAGCACCAGGAGCAGGGCGATCACAGCTCGTCCCAGACCGAGGGGCGATCGCGGAGCGACTCCAGCATCTCCCGCCGACGACGGGCCCGATCGGCGGCCTCGGTGGTGGAGGGCGCGATGCGGACCGGGCGCGGCACCGCCTCGAAGATGACGTCATGCACCGGGCGAGCGGCGCGGGGCGGGGCGAGGATGGAGAACTCGGCGCTCTCCTCCGGCTCACCCTCGTCGATGCCGTTCACCGCTTCGCCGTCGGGGTCGGGACTGGCGACCAGCGCAGCGTCCTCCAGCGGCAGGCCCCGCTTGGCGTCGACCGCGAGCCGGGTCAGTCCCGCGTCGTCCTCCAGCGCCCAGCCGTCTTCTGGTGGGGACACGTCCGGCCGGCCCAGGAGATCCGCGCTGGCGAGGCCCTCGGCGGTGGCAATCCAGGGAGGCAGGGCACCGCTCGCACCGGCGAGCAGGATCCGCTTGTTGCGCATGGGGCGGTTGTCGTCGTAGCCGACGTAGGCGCCGATGACGTAGGCGCGGGCCGGGTCGAAGCCATCCTCCCAGCGAGGCACGGCCCCCAGGAAGGCGGCGTTCTTGAAGTCGTTGGTCGTGCCAGTCTTGCCCATCGCAGGCACCGGCGAGCCGTTCAGCAGGATGGCGTGCTTCGCCCGACGACCCGTGCCGTGCTGCACGACGTTGTGCAGGATGTCCGCCGTCATCTGGGCGGTCTGATGCCCGGCCACCTCGCGTGCTTCGGGCTCGGCCCGGTAGATCACCCGGTCGTCCACGTCCCGGATCTCGGCGATGAGCAGGGCAGGGTCGGCCGGCGAGTCCACGGTCTTGCTGGACAGGACCGCGCCCGGCTGCTGGGCGCTGCCGGGGAAGCTCCACGCCTGGCCGCTGACGAGTCCGCCGTAGACCGACGTCGCCTCCTCCAGGGTGATCTCGCTGGCGCCCAGCGGGAGGGACAGGACCGGCTTGATCTCGCTGCGCACCCCGTACTGCCCGGCCAGCTGGGACACGTAGCGGAGCGCGAGCAGCACCCGGAAGTCCTGGTGCCAGTAGAGCAGGTCGGGGTCGTACAGGTCGACGTCGCCCTTGGTCTCGAGCAGGGCCCGGCGGCGCTCCATGGCCCGGTCGATCTGCTCGAGCGTGCCCACGTGCAGGCGATCATCGAGCAGCACCCCCGACCAGGCGGCCAGCTGGTCCCGAGGCTCGGGCTCGGGCTCGGGCTCCGCGCGCTTGTTGCCGCCGAACAACGAGCCCAGCGACTCCAGCAGGCCCTTGCGATCGCGTGGCGCGTCGACCGGCGCGGACCCACCGGATCCCCCCGGAACGAGCAGGGTCTCCACCGTCAGCTCGGGCAGCCCGAGCGCGGCGGCGTCGGGCCGGACGTAGCCCTCGGGCAGGTCCCCACAGGCGACCTGGATCCCCTTCTCCCCGACCAGCACGGACAGATCGGCGACCTGGTCCGGCTCGGGAGCGCGCCGGCTGCGCACGGCCTCGGCGAGCACGTCGTACTGGGGCTCGCAGCGCTCGGCGAGCTCGGCGAGGTGCTGGTAGGAGTTGGCGAGGGCGCGGACCCGGCGAGCGCGCTCCCGGCCGCCCGCGGCACGGACCCGTCCGAGCTCGCGCTGGTGGCCCCAGCCGTAGAGCAGGGACGACAGGGAGAGTTCGTCCTCGGGGTGGTCGGTGAGCGCGAGCCCACCGAGCACGTCGTGGCGCGCCTGCAAGAAGAGCGCCTCGTCGACCCGCCCACGGGTCGGCAGCACGCCCGCCTGCTGGATCCGCAGCCGGTAGGCCTTGTCGTCCTCGCCCTCGCGCCGGGCCAGGTCGAGAGCCTCCGCCAGAGTGCGCACGCGCTCGGCCTCGAGCTTGTCGGTCAGGTGGTAGAGCAGCCAGATGCTGGCGAGGTTCTCGGAGTTCACGCCCGCCCAGGACATGGACACCACCGGCTCGGGCTCGTGGTCCGGACGCGGGTAGTAGAACGTGGTGCTGAACGGGAAGACGTTGCGCCGGTTGTCCAGCGGGTCGTCCGGCCGCCAGCCCAGCTCCAGGGCGGCGTGGTAGACGAGCGGCTTCCAGGTCGAGCCGAACTGGCGCAGGGCCGTGGCGCGGTTGAAGTTGCGGTTGTCGTTGCCGCCGACCATGGCGCGCATCTGGCCATCCTCGAGCACGACCACCGAGCCCTGAAGCTCCGGACGCACCTCGAGATCGCACACGGCGCCGTCCTTGCCGACCTCGCGCACGCTGACCCAGACGACGCTGCCCGGCACGAGCTTCTTGCCGAAGGCGTCGACGTCGTCGCCGGGGAGCTTGGCGTAGCGGTTGCCGACCCGGCCGCGCTCCGCGGCGACCGCCACCCGGATCAGCCCGTCCCGGTCGACCCGGCAGGTGTGTCCCCCACCCAGATCGAGGTCCAGCACCATGCGCTTGTCGACCACCGGGTGAGCGAGCACGCGGGCCAGACGGAACTCGTGGGCACGGGGCTCGTGGTAGGGGTCGTGCCGGGGTCCCCGGCTGTCGTCACGGATGAAGTCCTCGGCGGTGAGCCCCTCCATCCACGCGCCGACCTCGGTCAGGTGGTGCCACAGGCCGTACGTCGCCTCGCGCTGGGCGTCCGGATCGAGGGTGGTGATGACCTTGAGGCCCGCGCGGGCGGGATCCTCGATGCCAGCCGCCTTGAGCACCTCGTCGAACGGCGCCTCGGACAGGCGATCGCGGACCTCGTCGAGCACGGCGCTGCTGTCGTAGCGGAATCGCCCCCGCGCAAAAGGCAGCTCGAAGCCTTCATCCAGTAGACGCTGCGCCTCGGTCTTCCAGGCCCGCACCTGGCGCAGGCGCGCCTCGTGGGCCTCCGCCTCGGTCCGCGCGGAAGGCACGGGCCAGGGGCCGACCAGGTTCTCCTCCTTCTCCGCCACGATCCTGCGCAGCACGTAGCGGGTGCGATCGTAGGCGCGCTCGCGGCTGGCCTGCTGGCGCTCGGGATCGCCGAGGAACGGGTCGTAGCGGCCCGGCCCCTTCACCAGACCGGCCAGGAACGCCGCCTTGACCAGGTCCTCTCCGGCCTTCTCGTCGTCCGTGCGGGTGCGCAGGTCGGAGACCG